>JAPOYW010000271.1:2948-10676 GCA_026706425.1 Gammaproteobacteria bacterium | reverse complement strand
GCTGGGGCGAACCGACTGTCGTGCCAGAAGCCGGTCTGCGGCGGTCTCCGATCGGGCAGTCACCTCCCAGTCAAGCTGCTCCAGGTCGGCGGGTACGGTGACGGGCCAGCCGATCTCCCGGGATTCGCCCGGACCCCGGGGTCACGGTCCTGTGCGGAAGCTCCAGGTAGCCCTCGATCCGGCCAGCGACATCGATCCGTTGGGTCTCGTCGGATGCGTTGCGCACGGTGAAGACACCGCCGAAACGGTCCCCGTGGCGGACGACATCGGGCAACCCGGCGTTCAGGATCAATCATTGCGCGCCGGCGCGCCGTCAGGGCCTAGGACGGCTAGGCGAACCTTGACCGGTTCGCGGGGCCCGTAGGTCTCGCGGTCCACCGTCACCCGAACGTCCAACGTATTGGCCGCCCAGTCCACCGGCATGTCTGCGGCGCCACGCCGCCAGGTCGGACCATCGGGTCTCAGCACGAGTTGTGCGTTCGCACCTGTCTGCACGATCTGCGGGGACGGGGCGGGCTCCGGCGCCTGCGGTTGGTTTCTCGCCAATACCGATACACTCACATTGGGCGCATAGTTCGGCGCGACCGGCACGGTCGTCACGGGATTGGACTCCTCGAGGTCCGTCACGAATGCATCGAGTACGCCCTCGCGGTACACGGATACCAGCGCCGTTGCGGAGCCGAACCGCGAATCCACGTCGACTGATACAGGAGACCCCGGCACAAATGCCTCCTCGGAGTCGATTTGAACAAAAGGCTTAGCCGTGGGTCTCGGAACCTGGGTTGCCATCCGTTCCACGTTGCCCTGTTCGTCCAATGCCGTCGCCCGCACTAGGAAGCGCTCGTCGCGCAGGTGCGGGGGAATTTCGCATGCGAGAGCACTTCCGCGTTCGCCACCGGCAACGCATCGTCAAGCGCGGTGACCCAGACGAGCGACGACTCGTAGCCGTGTTGGAAGTCGATGGCCAGGTTGGTGGCCATCACCGTTCCCAGCACAAACCTGCGCTCGGACGGTGACGTGGACGCCGGCAGGGGCAACTCCAGAACATGCAGGCCCGGTTCGCGAATCGCTACGCCATCGGACTGAAAAGGCGCATACGACTGATTCGGTGTCAAGGTGAACTCCCGCACGCCCCGTTGGTTCGCAAGGATCGACTGGGTTGCGGCTTGCAGGTTCGGCCACCCGTCCTCCCAATCCCAACCCCTGCCCGCCTGTTGGACCCTCCGCAGCCACCGGGCAATCTCGCGTTCCTCGGTCACGCGTAGTCGATAGCCGGTCATTCGCTCCGGAGGTCGGCGCAACAGGAGTCGAGAATGCTCGGTCCGCCGGTATGGAACGCGTACTCCTGCGTGTCGAGGGGTTCGCCGGCGAGGGTTCTCGCCTCTTCGCGCAACTTGAAGCGGCACATGACCGCGCTGGGGACGTCGTACTCGAAGTCGTACACCCAGTGCCGCTCGTCGATCCAGCGCCCAGTGCCCGGAACCGGACAATCGACGACGAACGGCCCGGTCCGGCCCGGGTCGCCGAGGGCGACCATCGCCGCGGAGAACCGCACCGCCACCTGGCGCACGTCCTTGTTGAATCCCTGCGGCGAAAACGACTCGACTCGAGCTGCCGACGCCGACCCAGCGGCGAGGATCAGGGCAACCAGAACAACAACCGAACGGGAACGAGCCACGGAACGCGGCTGCGGCATCCGACGCGCAGGGACGTACCAATCTTCGGTCGCCATGACGACGACGGGATTGTTGCGCGGACCTTTCAATAGGCCAGACATGTCACCCCCGGAGTCGGGAATGCGGCCTCGGCACGAACGTCTCACCTGTGTCGGCGATTGTCAACTGTCACGTCGATCGTGCCCAACACCCGAAGCAAGGGCGAAAACACAGCCAGATTCCAATCCTAAGTGAGCGCGGCAAAGCCGACCAGCGCGTCGGAACGCGCCGCGTCGGAACGCGCGCAATCCGGCGGCTGCCACCTCAAGCTGGATTATTCTCGGGCGTTCGCCGCCTCGGTCTTGGACAGATAGCCGTAGTCCCTGCCCCAGTCCGGCGTCACGATCCCACGGCTGGCCATCTCCGCCATTTCACGTTCAACCAGCCGACGCTGCTTGTTGGCTTCCGCTTCGTCGCGAAAGGGAAATGGCTGCACGCGAAGCGGCGCCCGGGTGGGCTTGAAGTCGAACCTCGGCAGGTTCAACGCCCGTAGCACCGCCAGCTCGACCAGCGAATAGGCGTCGCCGGGTGGGCGGGCGAAACACATCGGTTGGGCGAGTACGACGGGCATGTTGGCGATGAACCGCGGTCGGTTCGACGGGTTCACGCTCACCCGGTGAAGCATGTAGGGATGCACCAGTACGACGTCGCCCGCCTCGCCGGTCAGTTCCGCGAAATCCGCGCATTGTTCAATCAATCCGGGGATGAGGTAGCCCGCCTGCGTGCCGTCGGGATGCACGCCCGCCGGACACTGGGCAAGGAGCCGCGCCACGGGGGCTATCGAGTCGCGTGCGATGAACGTGCCGCCACTGCGCGGCAGGATGTCCGTGTAGATGGGGACGGTCAACAGGCCCTGCTCCGGCGAATTGATGAAGTGTCGGAAGTGGTGTCCGTCCTTGTGCCAGCCCTGCTGGCGCACTGCCGGCGGCTGCCAGGCCGGACCGTCGGGCACCCGGAAGTTGCCGATGGCGGCATCGCCCCAGGACAGGGAATTGCCGCCGTCCGGGACCCGACGCGCCCCGCCGACCACGTCGGCCTGAGCGGCGAACGCCCGGGGTGCGCGCGTCTTCAACGGGAAACGTGCCCCGCTTCCCTGCGTGCGCACATGGCCCTGCATGCGGCTCCGACCCGTCGAGACACCCTCCCAAGTATGAGGATCGGTTCGCTCGATCCCGAAATTCGTCTCGAGCTCCGTCCAGGTACTCTCGCACAGGACGTCGGCCATTTCCCTGGGGAAGGCCGCCTTGACCACGACGTAGCCGTGCTTCACGAAATGCGCCGCCTCGGCGCAGGTTAGTTCGGTGCAGTTGGCCAAGGCCGCTTCGAAGGCGGTATCGAATTCCTTCATCTCGAATGTTGTCCCGTTAGTCATGGCTGCTGTCAGGCAACAGACGCGCGTATTGCCGAATCCGGGCGACCACAAGTGTCGAGCGGGCGACCACAATAGTCGCCCCTACGGTCGGTGCATGCGTCGCAGGTAGGCATCACTCTGCATTTCCACGATACGGCTCTTCGTACGCTCGAATTCCATGGCCAACAAGCTGCCACCATACAGCGCGTCGACGGGTGCCGCTGCCGAGAACAGGACCTTGACGTTACGGTCGTAGAACTCGTCGACGAGGCTGATGAACCGGCGGGCCGCGTTCTCGCTCTCGACTTCGGCGTTGAACACGGGTACACCGTGAACGACCACTGTGGAGAACAGCCTCGCCAATTCGATGTAGTCGTTCTGGCTGCGCGGCCCCTCGCAGAGCGCCTCGAAGTCGAACCATACCGCATCCTCCACGCAGGACCTTGCCCGGATTGGCCGGTCGTTAATGATCAAGTCCTCATTCTCAGCCGGGTCCGCGTGGCAAAGCGCGCGGAAACTCTCGAGGAGGTCCTCGGTCCGTCCGTCGGTTCGGTAGATATCTCCCCGTCTTAGTACCTGCAGGCGGTAGTCAGTCTCGCCGCCGACGTGCACGACGTCCGTGTGTCGTTCGATCAACTCGATGGCGGGCAGGAAACGGCGGCGTTGGAGGCCGTTCTCGTAGAGTTTGGCCGGTGCCACGTTGGACGTGGCCACCAAGGTGACGCGGCGCTCGAACAGATGCTTGAGGAGTTCGCCGAGAATCATCGCGTCGCCGATGTCCGACACGAAGAACTCATCGAAACAGAGCACCCGGGCATTCGCCGCGAAACGGTCCGCAACCGTCTTCAAGGGGTCCGTGCGGCCCTCGAGGTCTCGTAGTTCGGCATGTACGTGCTGCATGAACCGGTGGAAGTGGAATCGCAGCTTCCGAGCTACGGGCAACGTCTCGTGGAACAGATCCATCAGGTAGGTCTTGCCACGCCCAACGTCACCCCAGAGATACAGTCCCACAACCGCCTCGACCGGCCGGCCCAGCACCCGGCGCAACCACGTCTCGAGGCGCGAGCCTTCCTCCGTGGCGGTGAGGCGGTGCTGGAGTTCGGTGAGGCGCCCGGTCAAGGCGAACTGCGCGGGATCCCGCGTGAATCCGTTGCACACGTTGCGGCAATGGGCCTCGGCCGGGGTCAACGCGGGCGAGGCGCAACCTGGGCCGTGCAGCGGACGGGGGCGCGACAGCATCAGACTAGCGTCCTTGAGATGGCCCATCTGTACACGTGAGCAAAGTTCCGCAAGGGCGGGGCTTGTCCCCGCGCGCTGGGGCACGCAACGGCGGATTCGCTCGGGACGGGACAAGCCCGTCCCCGACGGCGCGAGTGACAACCATTCCCGACGGTCAAGAAGACCGGTTGTCGTCGTAGCCGGCGAGGCGGGCCCGCGCGGCCTTGGCGTGCGCGGCGAGTCCCTCCGCGTCGGCGATGTTCGCCGCGACCCGCGCCAGGCTTTGAACGGAGGACTGGCCACCGCCGACGATCGAAGACCGCTTGAGGAAGTCGGGAACGCCGAGCGGGGACGCGTAGCGGGCGGTGCCGAAGGTGGGCAGCACGTGACTGGGTCCCGCCACGTAGTCGCCGAACACCTCCGCGGCGTGGGCACCCAGGAAGATCGCGCCGGCGTGACGAATGGCCGGCAGCAGCGCTTCGGGGTCTCGCACGGCCAGTTGGAGATGCTCGGGCCCAACGCGGTTGGCGATCTCGCAGGCATGCGCCAAGTCTCGAACTTCGATCAGCGCGCCGCGGTCCCGCAACGACTGGCGGATGACTACCGCCCGCGGCAAGGTGTCGATCAGGTCGTCGATCTCCGCTTGGACGCGGTCCAGGCAATCCGCGTCGGGCGATACCAGGATCGCCTGGGCATCGGCATCGTGCTCGGCCTGGGAGAGCAGGTCGAGAGCGGTCCAACGGGGTTCCACGCTGCCGTCGGCGATTACGAGGATCTCGCTCGGACCGGCAACGAGATCGATGCCCGCCGGACCGAACACGAGCCGCTTCGCGGCTGCGACGTAGACGCCGCCGGGTCCGACGATCTTGTCGACCCGGGGCACGGTCTCGGTGCCGTAGGCAAGCGCGGCGATGGCTTGTGCGCCACCGATCGTGAAAACCCGGTCCACACCGGCGATCGCCATCGCTGCCAGGACATGGTCGCTCCGCTCGCCTCGGGGCGTCGGCACCGTCACCACGACCTCGCCGACACCGGCCACCCGCGCGGGTACGACCGTCATCAGCACGGTCGACGGATAGACCGCCTGGCCGCCGGGCACGTAGACCCCGGCACGGTCCAGGGGCGTGGTGCGTTGACCGAGGACGTTGCCGAGATCGTCCACATAGCTGAAGTCGCCGCGTGGCTGGCGTTGGTGGTAGCCGCGTATTCGATCCGCGGCGAGGCGCAAGGCGTCGCGGTCGGCATCCGGCAAACGTTCGAGGCTTCGTCCAAGTTCGTCCGGGTCGACTTCCAGGTCCCGAACGGACGCCACGTTCAGACCGTCGTAGCGGCGCGTCAGTCTGAGTAGTGCCGAATCGCCGTCAACGCGAACCTCGGCGACGATGTCCGCCGCGGTTCGGGCGATCTCCGCGGACTCACGGGCCTCCCAGGAGAGCAGCGCATCGAGCTCGCCATCGAACCGGGGATCGGCGGTGTCGAGGCGTCTGATCACCGGTCTTCGTCGAGCGTGCTTGCCCGGATGGTCACGGCGTGGATGGCACCCGAAGCGATGAGATCCCCGATCACCGCGTAGACAGCCTGCTGCCGGGCGACCCGGTTCAATCCCTCGAAGGCTGCCGACACGATGTGGATCTCGAACCGATTGCCCTCGCCGGCGACGGCCACTTCCGCGTCGGTGAACGCCTCTTCGAGGCGCGATTTCAGGTCGTCGATCATGGTGTCTCCGCAAACGCCGACCGCACCTTAGCACGGCCCCGGCGGTTCCGGGCATCGCGGCTCGGTGTGCGGACGAGCGCCACGGGTTACGAGCAGTTGTTACTTTGCGTAACATAACGGGACTTCGGGAACGGGACCCAGGACGGCCGATGGGGCTGCTCGATCCACTACATACCCTCATCGCGAGCTATCCGTTCCTGACGCTCATCGTCGGGTTCATCACCCTCGGCTGGAGCGCCGACCGCTTCGTGAATGCCTCCGCCGCAGCGGCCAAGAACCTCGGGGTATCGAAGATCGTCATCGGCCTAACCGCGATCGCGGTCGGAACGTCGGCGCCAGAGATCATGGTCGGTATCCAATCGAGCCTCAAAGACCTGGGACAGATCGCGATCGGCAACGCCATCGGCTCAAACATCGCCAACATGGGTCTGGTACTCGGCATTACGGCGCTGGTCAGCCCGCTTCCCTTCGCCGACACCACCTTGAAGCACGAAATGCCCTGGCTGATCGGCGCCACGCTGCTCACGCTTGTCTGTCTGTTCAACCTCTATCTCGGCGTCCTGGACGGTCTTCTGCTGCTTGCCGGTCTCGGGGCCATCCTCTGCCTGCTGGCACGCAAGAACCGGGCAACGCCGGAGGACCTCGACGCCGAACTCGAGGAACTCCCCGACATGTCCTCGCTCAAGTCCCTGGCTTGGTTCGTCGTCGGCCTGGTCGTCCTTCTCGCTTCGGCGCACGTCCTCGTGGAGGCCGCCGAGGCCGTGGCCGTGGAGTTCGGCGTCAGCGAGCTGGTCGTCGGCTTGACCATTATCGCGGTGGGCACGAGCCTGCCGGAGCTTTCCGTGACCGTGGCGGCCGCGCGCCAAGGCCATCCCGAACTGGCCATCGGCAACGTGGTCGGCTCGAACATCCTGAACATCCTTGCGGTTCTCGCGATCCCCGCCCTGCTCGACCCGCAGCCGATCGGCGTGGAAGTGCTGTGGCGGGACTACGGCATGATGTTCGCGCTGACCGCACTCCTGGTCCTGCTCGCCTTCGCCATCGGATCGCGCAAGGTGATCACCCGGTTCGAGGGTCTCGTATTGCTCGCCGCCTGGATCGGCTATACGTTCATCCTCTACCACCAGGGATGACGATGGACCATCCTGCTACCGATCCCCCCGTGCCGGACGAAATCCTCCGTCGGCTCCGGAACGTGCGCCTGCTCGGGCTCGATGTCGACGGGGTCCTGACGGATGGTCGCCTGGTCTACGGACCGAACGACGCGGAGTTCAAGGCATTCCACGTCCAGGACGGCAGCGCCATGAAACGACTCATGGCGTCCGGCGTGCCCATCGCCATCGTGACGGGGAGAACATCGGACGCCGTTGCCCGGCGCACCTCGGAACTCGGCGTCCCCTATCTCTATGCCGGCGTGGCGGACAAGCTCGCGACGCTTGAGGAATTGGCTGCCCGGAGCGGCGTGGCGCTCGACGACATGGCCTATGCCGGGGACGATCTCGCCGACCTCGCCGTGTTCGGCCGCGTGGGCGTGTTCCTCGGCGTCCCCAACGGGCATCCCGATGTCATCCGTCAGGCCGACTTCGTGACCTCGAACCCCGGCGGCTTCGGCGCCGTGCGAGAAATCTGCTACCTAGTGATTGCCGCGCGATCAACCTGACGGCATATGGCATCCAGAGCTCTATCGATATACCGCATCCCTTCCAAACGGGTTACGTCAGTGATAAG
>JAPOYW010000271.1:0-2938 GCA_026706425.1 Gammaproteobacteria bacterium | reverse complement strand
ATATGGCAGAAGCTCGTTCGGCCCCCCCGACCCCGCACCGGACCCTCGTCAAGTGGGGCGTCGTGGTCGTGGCCGTCGCGGGTTTCGCTGGCATCTCGATGGTCTTGAGTCCAACCGGGGAGGACCCACCCGCCCTGCCGCCCGAACTGGCGGACGAGCCGGATGCCTTCGTCGAGGAAGGCACCATCACACAGTACCGCGACGACGGTACGCTCAACTACCGGCTGCGCGCCGAGCTGATCAGCCATTTCGACGACGCGGGTAGATCGACGTTGCAGGCGCCGGTGCTCGAGTTGCACGACGACAACCAGCCGCCCTGGCATGCGGCGTCGGGAACGGGCGAAATACAGACCGTTCCCGGCCCCACCGGCATGGACGAAGAGCGGGTTGCGCTTCGCGGCGACGTGTCCTTGAGGCAGGATCGCGGCGGCGGTGCGTTCATTCGCATCCGAACCGAGACCCTCACGATGTTCCCGGGCCGACGTCAGGCCCATTCGGAGCAAGCTGCTATGATCGAGACCGACACGGTAAGCGCTCGCGCAGCCGGTTTCGAAGTTGACTTGGCGAGCGGGCGCCTAGCGCTTTTTTCCTCGACCGACCAGCGGGTGTCCATCGTTGTTCAACCGCACCAGCAGACCGCCACTCTCCGCTGAGACCCGATCCGCGGGACTCGGCTGGCCGGCGACCGCCCTCGCGGTTGCGCTGGTCTGCGCACCGGCGCTGGGAGGCGCACCGGTGCTGGGACTGCCGGAGGACGCCGAGCAGCCGTTGTCGATCGACGCGGACAGCGGTACCTACGACGACGACCCGAACGGCACCCTCGAGTTGTCGGGCAACGTGCGCCTTCGGCAGGGCACGCTGCGTATGGAAGCGGCGCGGGTGAGGGCTACCAAGCGAGACGGCAAGCTGTACCGCGTGGTCGCGATGGGCGGGAAGGACGCGCCGGTAAGGTTCCAGCAACAGATCAACCCCGGGGAGCCGCTCGCCCGCGCCCATGCGCAGACGGTCGACTACAGCATCGCCGAGGAGCGGATCAAGCTGACCGGCGATGCGTTCCTGTCCACCGGCGAGACCGAGTACGCCGGCGGCACCATCGTCTGGGACATGAAGGAGAATGCGGTCGACTGCCGGGACGGCTGCCGGTACATCGACGCCCGAAAGACTCCCGATTGACGATGGCATCCGAAGCGATTGAGCCCGCCGCGCGCCTGACGGTGACCGGCCTGTCGAAGCGCTACCGTGGCCGAAACGTGGTCGAGGGGGTCGGGCTGGCAGTCGACAGCGGCGAGGTGGTGGGTCTCCTCGGGCCGAACGGCGCCGGCAAGACCACCTCGTTCTACATGATTCTCGGGCTCGTCAAGGCCGACTCGGGGAGCATTCGCATCGACGACGAAGACCTAAGCCGCGCACCCATGCACCAGCGCGCCCGGGCAGGCATCGGCTACCTCCCCCAGGAGGCCAGCGTGTTTCGGAAACTCACCGTCGAGCAGAACATCCTGGCGGTGGCGGAACTGCGCCGCGATCTGGACAGGAATTCGCAACGCGCGCTCGTCGCGGAGCTGTTGCGCGATCTCCGTCTCACGGACATCCGCAGCAGCCTGGGCGAGCGCCTGTCGGGAGGGGAGCGACGACGGGTCGAAATCGCCCGGGCCTTGGCGGGGGAACCGCGGTTCATGCTTCTCGACGAACCCTTCGCGGGGGTCGACCCGATCTCCGTGGACAACCTGAAACGGGAGATCCGCGCGCTTGCAGGCCGCAACATCGGCGTCCTGATCACCGATCACAACGTCCGCGAGACCCTCGATATCTGCGACCGCGCCTACATCGTCAACGAGGGTCACCTGATTGCCGAGGGAAAGCCCGACGCCATACTATCCAACGAGACGGTGCGACGAGTCTATCTCGGCGAGATGTTCGAACTGTGATGAAACAGACGCTTGCCCTGCGCATGGGCCAGCAACTGGCGATGACGCCGCAGTTGCAGCAGGCGATCCGGCTGATGCAACTCTCCGCCTTGGAACTCAAGACGGAGGTCCGGCAGACCATCGAGGCCAATCCCCTGCTGGACCTGGTCGAAGAAGCCGACGACGAGTTGGCGCCCGACACCGGGGAGGATCCGTTCGACGATAGCACCGGCGAGGACGTCCTAGACGAGGAACAGATCTCGGCCCGGGGCGATACCGACAACGCGGAGGATTCTGCATTCGAGACCGAGGCCACCGAGACGCCGGGATCGCTCGAGGAGATTCCCGTGGACCTGCCCGTCGACGTCACCTGGGACGATGTCTACCAACCCCCGCCGACCGCAGCCTCCGCATCCAGCGCGGAACAGGACAACGGCTTCGAGGAGCGCAACGGTGTCGAAGACACCCTCCTCGATCACCTGCTCTGGCAACTGAACCTGGCGCCGTTGTCCGATCGGGACAGGGTTGCCGCCCACATGGTCATCGGCAACATCGACGACGACGGCATGCTCGCCGCGTCGGCAACGGAACTCGTCGACGCCATGAACATCGCCTACGGGGTCGATGAGATGGAGGCCGTGATCAAGCTCGTCCAGACATTCGACCCGCCCGGGGTCGCCGCCCGCGATCTGCGCGAGTGCCTTCTGCTTCAGCTAGACCAACTTCCCCCGGACACCCCATGTCGAACGGAGGCCATCGATCTCGTCCGAGATCACTTCGCGCTGCTCGCCAACCGGGACTTCGTCGGCCTCTCCCGCAAGGTGCGGCTTGCCGAACGCGAACTCGTCGAGGTCATGGCGTTGATACGTTCCCTTAATCCCCGTCCGGGCGGCAGCATCGGCAGCGGCGGCATCGAATACATCGAGCCAGATGTATTCGTCACCAAGCGCAACGGCCGCTGGAGCGTGGAATTGAACCGGGATTCGGCACCCCGGCTGCGTATCAACGGCGGCTACGCAGGGATGATCCGTCGT
>JAPOYW010000509.1 GCA_026706425.1 Gammaproteobacteria bacterium | reverse complement strand
CGCCGAACGCGCGCCGTACGGAAAGGGAACCGAGACCCTAGTCGACACGTCGGTACGCGACTGCTGGCAGATCGATGCGGCTCGGCTGCGCATCGGCGGGCATGCATGGGACGACACCTTCGCGACCATTCGGGACGCGGTGGCCACCGGTCTGGGCTGCGGCGACTCCTTGGAGGCGCGGCTCTACAAACTGCTGGTCTATCCGACCGGTGGCTTCTTCGCGCCGCACCGGGACTCCGAGAAGGTCGACGGCATGGTGGCGACGTTGACGATCTCGCTGCCCACGGCGGGTGCGGGAGGGGAGTTGGTCGTCCGCCACGGTGATCGCGAGGAAGTCATCGACATGAACGCTGTGGAGCCATCCGAAATGGCTTTCGCAGCTTTCTACGCTGACTGTTCGCACGAAACGCGACCGGTTCGCGACGGCCACCGGCTGTCGTTGGTCTACAACCTCTCCATCTTGCCCGGCGACACCGAGACACCCCGCCACGCCCCCGACTATTCCGCGGAAGCCGAAGCGGTCGCCCGGCATCTGATGGAGTGGCAAGACGAAGGCGCGGGAACAGCTTGGTGCTCCGGTTCCTGCGCGAAGTGGCGCTGTCACACTACAGCGGCACCGAAAGCGGGGACCTGTTGAGGGCGCTTGAGATGGTCGGCGAAGAGTCCGCCGGGCAGTACCTGCCGGATTTCGTCGCCGCGCATTTCGCCGATCTACCCGACCAGACGATGGCGTTGTTGAGGCTTGCGGACGAGTCCACCGAAGTCCTGACGCGCGGCGCACTGGCTGCGAGCATAGGGCAAGCTGTTGCCGCATTGCCCGATGCGCTGAACGCCGAGAGGCCGGCGGGCGACTGGATGGCGTTCAAACGCCGTACGCCGATCAGCGCGGCCGGTGTCCGCGACCTTTTCGCCTTGGCATGGAGCTGCAACGCCATGGACGACGCGCTGACCTCCGCCACGCTCCTGGAAGATCATCCGCAGGTATTGACTCCCGACCGCGCGGTTCCGGTTGTGCTGGAAGGGTTGCGGGGCGAGGCGGGACTGGCGGAAACGTCGGCATTCGCCATGCTGTGGCGCCACGCTGCGGATTTCCTGCTCGCGCGCAGCGCGACTCCGCCCGAAGCGCCTCGGGACTGGGTGATCGCGACCGGTATCTCCTGTTCGTGCGAACACTGTGCCAAGCTGCGTTCGTTCTGCGCGGATCCGGTTGCCCGCGTAGCCCGCTTTCCGCTGCGCCAGGCGTTGCGCAAACACCTGCATCGCATCATCGACGAGCACCGGCTCGACATGTCGCACGAGACGGAACGCCGGGGCAGGCCCTTTACGTTGGTATGCACGAAGAACCGTGCCACCCACAACGACGCCTCGCCGAGTACGCGGAGGACATCGCTCAGATGAGTTCACTGATGGCATCGGCACCGTTTGGGGAGCAGGCAGAGCTGTGCCGCGCACAGATGGCGGCGTTGCGCGATGCGACGTTTGCCAGCGGCGGATGAGAACGTCGCAGGGGCAACTCCCGGAGTTGCCGATTTCCGCGACTTGGCTCGGGATCAAAACGCGATCAAATCTTCTCCGGATTGTGTGACATTCCGGCAGTCATTGGACCTCGTCTGGCTACTCGAGCACCACTACACGGCGGCGGGCTTGTCTGCCGCGCAGCGGAGCTGTGCGGCGTTTGGCGGTGCCAAGGGTCTGACTTGAACGCGAGTTGAGCACTCAGGAGGGGTTCGTCAAGCCTTGTAATACGCGGGCATCAGCTTCGAGTAGGCGGCTACCAGGGCTTCGAGGTTCAGTCCGATCGCCTGCTCGGCGGGCCAGAACAGGTTCGCTTCCTCGAATGCCAGCTTCTGGAGCAGGCTCGCGGCGCGGTGCCAGGCGGCGACCACGCCGACGCGGTGCGTGCCGGTGCCGCCGGGCTGGGCGATCTGCTCTGCAGTCGTCTCGCGCAGGCGCTCTGGCACACCCGCCGTTTCCGGCACCCGGTTCGTCACCCGGAACTCCGTGATCGCGCCCGCGTAGTTCGGAATGTCGCGCCGGGCGCGGGCGCTGCCGCTGGCGTCAATTGCTTCGAACCGGACGGTGCTGCCGTCTTCCGCCGCCAGCTCCAACACTTCGTCTGGATGCAGTTCGGCGATAAGCCCCTGCGCGGCGACTCCAGCGCCGGCCTTCGGCAACCGAAATGCGCCGCCCGGGCGGAATTCCCACTCGACGCCGAACAACCACTGCCGAGCCTTGCCCGTGTCCGCCAGAAAGCACCAGGCGTCCTCAGGAGCGCCTGGAACGCGACGGATGAACTGCGCGGTGCGGCGGTCCAGCATCGAGGCGGCGCCGTGGCAGAAGGCACGCATGGCGTCGTCGTCCGGGAGCTTGAACCGTCGTGCAATCTGATCCGGGGTCTCGTAGTGCTTGCGTTGCGCGTCGAACCAGTTGAGGTTGGTGATCGCGCCTTTGAGCGGCACCGGTTGTGGATCGTCTGCGACCATGTTGCTGCCAATCCGAGCGTCGCCGCCGTGAATACCAGCAACGCACGAGGCGCGCAACCGGAGGTCTCCCGGACGATGCGCAAAGGACCGGGTTCACTTCGCCAGCGGGCGAAGCGCGGTGTTTGTCTCGGTTGCGGGCAAGGCGCGGATGCCTTCGGCGAGTTGATAGGGTTGCGTGCCGGCATGGATCACGTCGAGCCGGTCCAGCTTCAGGGTCTCGAAGGACGAACGCATGGACCGCGTGAGCGTGGGTGCTTCGGCGCGTTTGACCTCGAATCCGAGTCGGCGCTGGCCTGCCACGACGAGCAGGTCTAACTCGGCGCCGCTGTGCGTGGACCAGTGGAAGCACTGTTCCGGACGGGCGGCGAGGCGCTCGATGATCTGCGAGACGACGAAGCCCTCCCAGGATGCCCCGACCTTTGGGTGCGAGACGACTGCGTCACGGGAAGGGAGGCCAAGCAGGGAGTGCAGAATGCCCGAGTCGGCTACGTACACCTTTGGCGAACGCACCTGGCGCTTGGAGATGTTCTCGAACCACGGCGCAAGTTGCCTGACCACGAAGAGGGACGTCATCAGATCCAGGTAGCGTCGTACCGTTGTATGCGCGACACCGAACGCCCGGGCGAACTCGGCGCCGTTCCATGTCTGGCCGTGCCAATGGGCGAGCATGGTCCAGAACCGCCGCAATGTTGCTGGAGGCACGGAACCGCCCAAGTCCGGCACGTCCCGCGACAGGAACGTGTCCACGAAGTTGTGTCGCCATCGAACGCTAGCCGCCTCGGAACGGGCCAGGTAGGAACGCGGGAAACCCCCACGCAACCACAGCCGGTCGATGTCGCCGACTTCGTTCGTGTTGAATCCGTCGAGTCGGCAAAAGGCAACTCGGCCAGCCAAGGTTTCGGACGTTTGCCGCAGGAGTTCGGGAGACGCACTGCCGAGGACGAGGAAACGCGCCGGTGTCCCCGGCCGGTCCGCGAGCACGCGCAGCAACGGGAAGACCTCCGGCAGCCGGTGGATCTCGTCAAGGACCACAAGACCCTCAAGCGCCCGCAGTTCAAGGCCGGGATCACTCAACCGCGCCAAGTCGGCCGGATCCTCCAGATCGAACCAGGTCGTGACGGTTTCTTTCGCTGCAAGCTGTCTCGCCAGCGTGGTCTTGCCCACCTGCCGAGCGCCAAGCAACGCGACTATGGGATACTCCCGCAACAACAGGCGCAAGCGTCTCAACGCGTCTGTCCGAATGACATCCATAGATTGAAATATGAGCGTTATACGCTCATATTTCAACCTATTCTAATCCGTGCGCGTGATGCTTTGCGCGAGGTCCACCGTGTGGCACGCGCCCGCCGTTGCATAGTCGTCCGGGTGGCAGGTCAGCACGATGATCTGGATGGCCGCCGCGGCCTGGCCGAGCAGGTCGCGCATCCAGGTCAAGCGACCGCCGTCGGATTGGGTGAGCTGATCGTCCAGGATCACGAACGAGTCGAGCGCTTCGGCGATGGAGAGCCGCAGTAGCAGCGCGAGCTGCTCGCGCGTCCCGGCGGACAGCGCGTCGAAGTCGCGCTCGTCGCCGCCGAGTTCGATGCCACCGGGATTGAGCTGCGCGTCGATCGCCACTTCGCCGTAGCGGTTGCCGGTGAGCGCCGCCATGCGTTGACTCACGGGCTTGACGAGGGCGCGGCCGAGATGCGCGGTTTCCTCTTCCTCGGCTTCCTCGAGCACCTCGTGAAGCATCCGCCAGCCGCCGTAGTCGAGTTCCAGCTCGCGTTCGCGGGAGTCCAGAGTGTCCACTTCCTCTTCGACCTGCGTGGCCTGCTCTTCCAGGTATTGGCCGCCGACCTGTTCCAGTGCGCCTTCGGCCTTGTCCAATTCGGATCGCAATGTGTCCGCTCGACGCTCGGCTTCAGCGGCTGCGTCCACCAGGTCGTCGGTGTCCACGTCGCGGGTTTCGCCGGGAAGCGGCGCAAGCGCATCGACCGTTCGTCTGGCTTCGTCTCGCGCCGCCTCGGCGTGATCCAGGTCTTCGTTCTCGGCGGCTTCCCGGAGCGGCTTCGACTCGCCTTCCAGTCCCTTGAGGCGGTCGCGGGCTTCTTGCAGCGCCCGTTCGGCGTCCGCCAGTTCCGTTTGGGCCGCCGTGCATCGATCCTCCAGGCCGGCGAGGTCGGCGCGTGCTCTCGCCACCTCGTCCGTGGCCTCTTGCCGGATGGCCTGCAACGCGGTCTCGGTCTCCGCCATCGAAGCTGCCGTGGCGTCGGCGCTCTGTTTGGCTTCGTCGCGTTGCAGCGGCCAGTCGGCGCGATCGGACTCCTTTCCGATTCGAACCCGGAGCGGCTTGAGCTCGGCATTCTTCACGGCGACTAGGCGTTCGTCCCGGGTCGCCTCGTCACGCCAGTGGTTGCGCTGTTCTGTACTCTGCCGGTTCGCCTCGTTGACTTGCTCCATACGCGCCTCGATGGCCGTCTCGGTAGTCGTTTCGGCATCGGTCTTTCGGTTGTCGATGCATTGGTCGAAGGACTCGCCGTCCCGGAGCAATGCCTTGACGGCGGTCGCCCGTCTCTCGGTCTCGGCGTTGGCCTCGATAAACTGGCGCTCGAGCGAATCCATGCCCTCCGTGCGAACCCGCGCTTCACTCGCCTTCGTCTCCAACCCGGCGGCTTCGGCGAGCAGGCCGTCGACGCGCTGCCTGAGCCTCGCCAGATCGTCGACCGACTTGCAACCGGTACGGGCGAACGTGCGTTCGGAGGCTTGCACCCAGCTCGCTTCGGCATCCTCGGCCTCGCGAAGAAGCGCCCGTCCGCCGCCCCGGACATGGATGGTGCCGATGTCGGGGATGGTGAGACGCAGTTCGCGCTCGGCTTCGAACTCGGCGGTGTCCCCCGCTCCGAGCGCTCGACCGGGCGCTTCGCCGTCGGCCTCGACATCCGCGGCATGGGCCTCGGCGAGGGCGACCTGCACGACGATGCCGACCGAGAGTTTCTCCCTGGCGATCCGGAGGTTGGTTTCCAGCGTTCGCAGGCGTTCGATCTCCGCCTCGTCCGGCGCATTGAGCCTCGATGCCTCGGCGCGCAGCTCCCCGGCGCGCCTGTCGAGCTTCTCGGCCTCGGCGACGTGCTCCCGCGCTTCGTCGAGCGCCGTTCGTCGTCGGCCGGCTTCGGTTCGCCCGGCCAGGTAGCGGATCACGCAACGCCTCACGTCGAGATCGCGCAGTTCGTCGCGGTGCCGCTTGATGGCGGCGTCCGCCTCGTCGAGCCCCTTGTGTTTGCGCGTGAGTTCGGCCTCGAGCGTGGAGACTTGACCGTGCAGCGCGATGGCGCTCGTGAGTGCGTCGACGAGGCTGCGGCGGCGGTCTTGGTCCGCGGCGAGTTTCACCCGCTTGGTTTCGAGTTCCTGCTCCCGCAGGCGCCGCCCCTGTTCGGCGCTGCCGCTTTCGAGTTCCCGCACTCGCGCCTCGGCTTCTTCACGCTGCGCATCGAGATCGCTCTGAAACGAGTCGCGCTTTTCGCGTTCCGCTTCGAGGCGTTCCACTTCCCCGGTCGCCTTCGCAACGGCGGCTCGGTTGTCGCGTACACGGCGGAATACCGCCGCCACCCGTGCCCGTTCGTCCTCGGCTTTGCGAAGCGCTTCGACGGCCCGTTCGTGGTCGCGACGCAGGGCGAGAAGCTTGCGCGCCCGCTCTGCTTCGTCGCGAGCATTCGTCAGCTCCTCTTCGAGGCCCGAGATCTTCTCTTGCGCGCCACGGCTCTCGTTCAACTGCTCGTCCACCAGCCGCTTCCGCCGCGTGGCGTTGTCGCGGTCCTCCCGCAGTTGGGTCCATGGCGAGGCGCGTCCGGTCTTCCTGCGGCCGGTGGCGGTGAACGCTTCATCCACCTTGTCCTGCACGGCGTTCAGCACGCTCTTGAATCGCGGGTCTTCGGCCAGGGCCTGCAGTGCCTCGGTCAGGCGTTGCTTCCCGGATTCGTCGGCGTCGTCTGCGAGACTCGCGTCGAGAATCGCCGTCACCTCCTCCTGCTGCCCGAGCAGTGCCGTCGTGATCAGCGACGAGGGCATGCCGCGCCGACCGCGGCGTCCGCCCGGGGCTTCGATGCCCCAGCGGAGCAACGCTTGGAGGGCGCCGTCCACCTCCCGCCCTCTGCTGTCCTGGGCGAAGTCCCGGCCGTCGCGCGAGAAATCGAGATAGGCAAATGCGCCGCTGCCGCCGAAACGCTTGCGAACGCGCCAGTTGCGGTGCGGTTCCTGTTCGAACGTCAACGTCACCTCCGGCAGCGCGTCGACGTGCCAGTCCCGCAGATGTTCCGCCGCCGAGGATTGCGATTGCAGCAGCAGGGCGGCCCGAATGGCGGCAGCCAGGGTGGATTTGCCCAGTTCGTTCGGCCCGTGCAGCACGTTGAGGCCGGGCTCCAAGTCCACGCTGGCGGCGGCGATGCCCGCGCAGTGGGCTACTTCCAGGCGACGGATCCACATAGTGTCAGTCGACGAGCTTGCGTGACAGCCGATAGAGGTGGTGGAGCGCTCGACCGGCCATCTCGGGTTCCATCTCGGCGCGTAGCCGCAATCGCTCCGCTGACGCCTGTAGCACCTCGGGCAGGGAGTCGTCGAGGTCGACCGGGCCATCCGCCGCCGGCCGAAAGCGGTCCCGGCGCACGTCGAGTACGCCAACCCGGGGCGTTGTCGCCTCCGAGCCTGCGAGTTCTTCAAGGATGCGCTCCGCCTCGTCGTACTCGGCCATCGGCAGTGCCATGTCCAGCGTCAGGCGCAGCACCGTGTGCTGCAGGTCCGGCTCGGCGCGCAGCGCCTTGAGGTCCAGAAGCGAGTCGCACCGAGCTTCCCCCCAGGTCCAGGTGCCGACCTGTTCGGACTCCACCCGGGCCCGGCGACGACGGTCGAGGGGGAAGAAGACCAGCGCGACCTTGCCGGTGTCGCGCTCGCCGAAGTTGGTGGCCTCGGGCGCGCCGGGGTAGACGGTGGGTGCGGGCGCTTCAGGCTCCACCTCCCGGAACGCGTGCGTGTCGCCGATGGCCAGGTAGTCGAGACCTCGCGCTTCGGCGCTACCCCTGGCGATGGGGAAGTTCGTCTGATGGCCTTCGATGTCGAAGGTCTGGCCGTGGATCAGGCCGATCCGGATGCGCTCGTCGCCGGGTTCCCGAGGCGGCAGCTTTTCCGCCAGGTCGCTTTGCCCCGCATGGGACGTGCAGGGATTGCCGAACACCACGGCGTTGTCGCCGATCGGCAGTTGCCAGCCGGGACGGTCCACCACGTGGACGAAATCGGGCAGCCCCATGCGGAACGGGTGGCTCGGGTGATAGACCGACGTCGCCGTCAACGGGTCGTGGTTTCCGGGCAGCAGCACCACCGGCCGTTGCCAGTCGCGCCGCGCGAACTCACCGAGTGCGCCGCGCCACCATTCCTCCGGCGGCGACGGCTGATCGAACAGGTCGCCGGCGCAAAGCACGGCGTCGACGTTGCGGCTCGCCGCCACGTTGAGTATTCGGCCGAGCACCTCCAGGCGGGCGCGGGTGAGAAGGACTTGCTGGTCGCGCCCGAAGGCCGGGAAACGGCGCCCGAGATGCCAGTCGGCGGTATGCAGCAGCTTCAGGGCCACGTCGCCGTCACCGGAATTGTGTTCCATGCAGACTCCACGAACACGTCGTTTGTTGCCTAGCCGTCGGTGCCGTCCCGAGCGGCGCGCCGTGACGGGGCCCACAGGAGAATTCGCGCAGCGAATTCTCGGGCGACCGCGTAGCGGTCGCGTTTCATGCGATCACGAACTCCGCCGTCAGCAGCCGCTCGGCCTGCGGTGCATGATAGCGGCGTTCGTAGGCGCGCACCTTGGCGCGGTCGTAGGCGTCGTCGTTGCGCATCGCCAGGGCGTCGAGTTCGGCATCGAGCCGGTCGATGCTGAGTTCGGCTTCGCGTACGCGGTTGTCGGCCTTGGCCCGTTGTTCGGCACCGTTGGCGGCGCTCCGGTCCCGTTCCGCGTTCTTCAACCGCGTGCGTTGCCGTTCGCGGCTGCGGCGCAGCACCAGAGCGCGGTCCGCGAGATACCGGTCGAGTTGCGCCATCGCGGTCTCGAAGTTGGCCTGTTCGGTGTCTGCCACGCTGCCCTGCTCGAAGAACAATTCCTCGTCGACCACTTCGTCGAGATGGGCCTCGGTCACCGCCAACGGCGTATCGAACGGCGGTATGTCCGTGCAGGGTTGACGCAGCAGCTCCAACGCCGCTTCGGCGGGCCGCAGCACCTGGGCGTCTTCGAACACCGCGGTGACGCGCAGCCGGTCCTCGCGCTCGAAACCGCGATACTCGAGCCGGGTCAGCGCCAGGCGCCCGCGGCTCGCGCGATATCGGTGCAATGCGCGCGGCGCACCGGCGCCGAGTTCGAAACGGACGCGGTAGCTGCCACCGTTGGTGCGCGCGTCCGCCACGGCTGCCTGGACCAGCGGATGGGCGAGATGTAGCGAATCCACGTCGTCGAGCCTGCGGGATGCCCCGAGCGCCACGGACACACCGCCCGCGAACGGCTTGGGCAGTGCCTGGTGGGCACCGATGTGCAGCATGCGGCGACCATCCCGCTCGCCTTCGCCCCAGGGGATGTGCGCCCCGTCCAGGAAGCCGGTCACGACCCGTTCGAGGCCTGCGTCCAAGGCATCGAGCGCCTTGGGCATGTCGCTCTCGATGCGCTGGAAGACATCCCTGACGGCGTCGTCGATGCCCGATTCGATCAGACCCACGGTGCGCTGGCGCACGCGTTCGAGTTCCTCGCGGCGGTGCTCCATGTTGTCGCGCAGCCGGCGCAGTTCCTCTTCGACTTCACGCACGGATCGGGCGCGGTCCCAGATGCGACGCAGTTGATTCTCGAAATCCGTTCCCAGCGCGGAGGCGAGTTCCTCCGAGGCGTCGGATCGAGGCGTCTGCAATACCACGTCGGAGGCGTCGAAGACCTTGCCGAAGAGATCGAGCTTCGTACTCAAGATCTCGAAGGTGAGGCGCTGCGCCTCGTTGTCGGCGGCGAGGAAGTTGATGACCGTGACGTCGCGCTTCTGCCCGTATCGATGACAGCGGCCGATGCGCTGCTCGATGCGCTGGGGGTTCCAGGGCAGGTCGTAGTTCACCACCGTGTCGCAAAACTGCAGATTCAAGCCCTTGGCCCCGGCTTCGGAGGCGATCATCACCGTCGAGGTGGTCTCGAACTCGTGCACCAGCGCCAGCCGAATGGCCACGCTCGGGCTCGGTCGGCGATCCCGGGGAAGCGTCGCGCCCACCTCCTCGCGCCAGCGGGCGAGTGCTTCGGTGGCGCGGAGGGAATCGTTGGTGCCGCGGAACAGCGTGATGTCTTCGTCGCGCAGTTCGGTGTGATCGAGCAGGAGTCTGCGGAGATAGTCCTGCGTGGTGAGCGACTCGGTAAAGATCACCATGCGACGCCGGTCGGGGGTCCGGTCGAGCACGAGCCTGACGGCCTTGACGAGGCTTGCGGCCTTGCTGTCGTGGGGCAGGGCATGGGCGCGCGCGATGAAGTCCTCCACCGTATCGAGTTCGTCGCGCACGGCATCGGGGTCGGGATCGTCGTGGGCATCTGGCGGGTCGGCTGGCGTGTCGGGCTCGTGCTCTTCCTCGAGGTCGCGGGCGAACAAGCCGTCGTCGGTCGGCTCGCCGTCGAGCATGTCGCGCAACCGACCGGCCACGCGTTCGAGACTCGCTGCGAGCGCGGCGGTGGACGACGCCATGCGGCGGTGAAAGCCGAGCAGCAGCAATTGACGGGAGCGACCTTGGAAGGCGTAGAGCCGGGGCCGAAGCAGGTAGTCGGTGACGTCGTCGTAGAGCGCTCGTTCCGCCACGCTCATGGTGTACTCGAAGAGTTGCGCCCGTCGTCCGACGAACGGCTTGTCGAGAAACTCCTGAGCCTGCCGACGCAGCGTGCGTTGCACGACGGTGTTGAGGCGCCGTTTCAACTCTTCCGCCTGTTCCGCGACGACGGTGCGACCGTCCCGGGCGCAGAAGACCTTCTCGAACGTCGCCTTGTCGCCGAGCAGCGTGCTGCTCGGGTCGACGTACTGCACGAGGCCCCAGAGTTCGCTGAGCGAGTTCTGTATCGGCGTGGCAGTCAGCAGGAGGACCGGCGACGCGCCGATGATCTCGCGCACCCGGTGGGCCGTGCGTGCATGGGGGCTCTCCGGGTCGTAGATGCCGTCCCGATCGAAGCGCCGGTGGATGCCGGCGAACACTTGGTGGGCCTCGTCGATCAGGCACAGGTCGAACGGTGGCGCGTTGCGCAGTTGATCGAAACCGCGTTCTCCCCCGGCATGTTCGCGCCCG
>JAPOYW010000426.1 GCA_026706425.1 Gammaproteobacteria bacterium | reverse complement strand
GGGCATCGTCCGGCCTGGGTCGGCGTTGCTCGCGCTGTCCAAGAGCGGAAGCAACGAAGAGACCATCGCCTTCGCGCGGCAGTTCAAGGCCGTGGCCGGCGGTCAGGTTGTTTCGCTCACGGAACCCGACTCCAAGCTCGCCGCCATCGCCGACATCGCCTTGGAGATCCCGGCATTGCCCGAGATCGACGAGTTCGATCTTGCGCCCACCACCAGCGCGGCCACGGCCATGGCCGTCTGCGACGTCCTGGCGATCCTCGTGCAGCAGGCCAGGGGTCTGACGGAGCGCGATTTCGCGAGGTTCCACCCGAGTGGCAGGCTGGGCCGGCGCCTGCTCCTCTCCGTGGACGATGTCATGATCAAGGGGCGCCGGCTGCCCGTCGTCGACACGGCCGCACACTTTCCCGATCTGCTCTACATGATTTCGTCAAAGGGCATTGGCATGACGACGGTGGTGGACGAAGGCGGGACGTACGTGGGCGTGGTGACGGATGCCGACATCCGCAGGCTCCTGCTGCGTGGCGAACATGTCAATCGGCTGACCGTGGCCGAGTGCTTCGAACGCAGCCGTCGCGGCAGCGAAAGTTCGGCGCCGAGCGACGTGGACGGCTCGGCATCCGCCGATACCAAGGCCATCGATTGCCTGCGCCAAATGCAGGCCAACCAGATTACCGAACTGGTCATCCTCGACGAGGAGCGACCTGTCGGAGTGGTCCGCCTGCAGGACCTGATCGCCGCCGGCCTCTAGCCGCTGTTGCCCATGGACGGCCCCGGGCCGTTTTCCCTTTGGGTCGCCGTGATAGCACTCGTGGCGAATCGCGGAGATTTGCGTAAGCCAGCACCCGATCGGGCCCACCGGCCGATTCGCGTCGCCTATGGTCGACGGCGCTGACTCACCAACTTGATGGAGGTACGCGATGAAGAAGCAACTATTGGCATTGGTGGCTGTGCTGGCGCTTGGCGGGTTCGCGGGCGCCGGCGCCGACGCAACCGGAAACGTGGAACCCCGGTCCAACGTGGTCCATTGGGCCACGGTGGTGTTCTGCGAAAGCTACGAGGACGGCCGGATGGTCGACGAGGTCTGCGTCGGGGGCCACACGGGGTTCGTGGTCCGGGAATTCGTGGACGTGACCTTGAGCGCACTGCCCGGGTCGCGAGCGACCACGTTTCTTGTCCAATGACCTAGTGCCCGTACCCCGCGCGTTGGCGCCGCGAGGACGGCGCGCGGGGAACGGCCCTATCGAGTTCATGTTCCGTGCTGGATACGACATTCGGAAACGACAACTGGGTCGGCAGGTTCTTCGGTGCCGTGTCTGTGCTGGTGGTCGGCCTGGCGGCGGGCATCGCCATCGCGGAATGGGTCAACGCCATGCCTGCCGGATCGACGCCGCCCGTCGTCTCGCACAGACCTCCCGGAACGGAGCCCGCTGGCTGGGAGCTGTTTGCGTTCATCCTGAGACGGAATTTGACCGTATTCCTGATGCTGCTCCTGGGAGTCCTGTCGGCCGGCCTGGTGACCATCGTGGTGCTGCTCGGGAACGGCCTCGCCGTCGGCCAGCTCATCGGCTTCGCCAGGACGTCGGGCATGTCCCATGCGGACGTCGCTTATCTTCTGTTGCCGCACGGGGTACTTGAACTGGGTGCGCTTTGCATTGCCGGCGCGGCTGGTCTGCGCGGCATCGGACTCGCGTTCGGGATTTCGGCATTTGATCGGAGGGCTTTGGAGTCGCTGCGTCTCGGGACGGTGCTGGTCTTCGGTCTGGGAGCACTGTCTGCGGCCGCTGGCGTCGAAGCGTTTGTGACGGTGGAAATCGCCGAGTCGTTGAGGGGCAAGTGGTGAAATGGCTTGGGCGACCGGCCAGGCTGGCGTCGCTGCCCGTCCTGGTTTGGTTCGCCGGACTGGCGGCCTTCGCCCTCATCGGGATCGACGGGCTGTTCGCCGGCCCCAATCCGGTGTTCGTGATCGCGCGGGTGACCGCCTACGTGACCGTGGTTATGGTGGCGGCGGTAACGACGGCGTTCGCGGCCGCGTTCGGGGTGGCTTGCGCGGCGATGCTGAACTGGCTCGGCGAATCCCTCGACCCGAGGCAGATCGTCAACGCGATGGGTCGGTCGTTCTGGTGCTTGGCAGCGTATGTCTGGCTGGGTGTCGCTTCGTTGATCCTTGATCCTCCCGTCGCGTTGACCGTCTTCGAGATGTCGGAACCCGACGCGTTGGAGGCTCGTATGAGGGAAACCAAGGCATTCGCGTGGATGGGCCAGTTCCGCTACCTGGCGCTGGTCGGCTTCCTCGCCACGGCGGGCTGGCTATTGGCGCGGCGTACGACGCCATTGAATGCACTGCTCGCGGTCTTGTTCGCCTCGGCGGCCTTGGCGGCGCTGCTAACCGGGCTTGGACTGTTGGCGGGCCCGTCGGTGGGCCCCTAGCGCGAGGAAACCGGCGCATTGGGATGCCGCGTTTTGCCTTCGGCGTGGCAGTACGCGCCCGGCTGTGGTTGCGAAGGCAACGAAACAAGAGCGACCATCGTCGCGATGACGACATGGCAAATCGAGACCCGCAGGGTCTACGCCGACGGTCGGTCTTTCGGCGACTTCGGCGTATTCGAGATCGTGGAAGGACGGGTCCGCTACGCGGTCGATCCCGCCGATCCCCGCAACCTCGGAATCGTCGACCTCGAGCTCGCGCCCCGGGACGACGATGGGTACGTGCGGTACAGCGGCGACTACACGATCGTTGCGCCGCGGGATCTGGCGGCGCGGAAACTCCTGGTCGACGTCCCGAATCGAGGTCGGCGACTGGCTTTCTCCATCCTGAATCGTGCGCAGCCTGCAGATCTGCTGGAGGATCCGTGTGCGCCGGGAGACGGTTTCCTGTTTAGGCGCGGCTTCGCGCTGGCCTCGATCGGCTGGCAATGGGACTTGACGGCTGGCCTCCGGTTGGACGCCCCGCAAGTGCTCGACAATGGCGAACCGGTAGAAGGCGATGTCGTCTGCCGGGTTCAACCGGGAAGCGACCGGCCGTTCGTTTCCTTTGGCCAGCTCGGTGAGGTCACCTATCCCCCGGCGGACCTCCACGATCCCACTGCGCGGCTCTTCGTGCGCGACCACGACAATGCGCCGTTGATCGTAATCGATCGATGCCGCTGGCGTTTCGCGCGCGACCGGGAAGGCGTGGTGGAGCCGAGCGGCCGATTCATCCGGTTGGATGGCGGTTTCGAAAAGGGCCGCATCTACACGCTCGTCTACCGCGCGCGCGGCGCCCGGGTCACGGGATGCGGGTTGCTGGCTTTGCGCGATGCCGCCGAGAGCCTTCGGGCCGGCGAGGGTCCCGCTGCGACCGCCCGCCCGACGGTGTTGGCGTTCGGGGCGTCCCAGACCGGTCGTGCCCTGCGCCATTTGCTGCATCTTGGCCTCAATACGGACTCGACGGGGAACCGGGTCTTCGATGGCGTGCATGTGCACATCGCGGGCGGCCAGCGAGGCGACTTCAACCATCGTTTCGCCCAACCTTCCAGCGCCGGAGTGCTTGCCGCGGGGCAGCGCTTCCCGTTTTCGGGCACAACCGCCCGCGATCCGGCGAGCGGCTCTTCCGGGGGCCTCTACGACAACCTGGCGCACATGCCGAATGTGGTGATCACGAACACCTCCTTCGAGTACTGGCGGGGTGATGCGGCGCTCACCCACGTCTCCCCCGACGGTGCCCGCGACCTCGCGCCGCACCTCCTCGAGCGCAACTATCTCTTCGCGGGTACGCATCACGTCAACGGGATTCTGCCGCCAACCAACACGTTCGCCGCGACGGGGGAGAAGGCCCGCTACCCCTTCAATGTTGTCGACCACTCGCCCCTGGTGCGCGCCGCATTCGCCAACCTCGACTCGTGGGTTGCGGAAGGCAAACCGCCACCGGACTCCCAGGTGCCGACGCTGCGCGGGGCCAATCTCGTCGAACGGGGGGTAGTGCTCGGCAAGTTCGCGGCAGTCGGCGGTTTCCAGGGGCTCGATCCGGACCGTCTGGGAGGCCTTGCGGCCCTTGATCTGGGTGACCGCGTGGACGACGGCGTTTGCGAACTCCCGGCAATCGAGGGGCGTCCCTACGCGCGCCTGGTCTCCGATGTGGACGACTCGCTGAACGAACTGGCGGGCATACGTTTGCCGGAGGTCGAACTTCCCATCGGATGCCACACGGGCTGGAATCCGCGGCATCCCGACCACGGCGCCCCGGACCTGCCGGCCATCTTCGTGGGCTTCAGTCGTTTTGGCGGCGAATTGGCAGCGCGGGAAGATGTCGAGCGTCGGGCACGGGACTGTGTGCGCGCGCTGGTCGCCGCCGGGTTCGTCTTGGCCGAGGATTTCGAACGCGTCGTGGCCGCATCCCTGCGCGTCCACGAGGCAGCGTCCGCGCTATCCACGTCGGGCGGGCCCTGATGGCTCGAGGAGGAGTCAGCGTCGTCATTCCGGTGTTGAACGATGCGGCGTCGTTGCGTCGCTTGGTCGACGACCTTCGCGACACGGGAGTCGAGATCGTTGTGGTCGATGGCGGCAGCGACGACGACAGCAAGTCGGTGGCGAGCGGCGTTGGCCGGGTCGTATCGGCGCCCCCGGGCCGAGGGATCCAGATGGCTGCCGGGGTTCCCGCGGCTAGCGGCGACTGGCTCTGGTTCATGCACGCGGACACGCGGTTGTCGCCGCGGGTCGTGGCGGCGCTGGTGGATCGGTTGGACAAGCCGAGTTGGGGGTTCTTCAGCGTCCGTCTGGATGGAGGATCCTGGCCTTACCGGATGATCGAAAGGACGATGTCCTGGCGTGCGGCGGCCTCGGGCATCGCGACCGGCGACCAGGGCATATTCGTGCATCGCGAACTTCTCGACGCCGTGGGCGGCGTTCCGAGGCAGCCGCTGCTTGAAGACGTTGAACTGTGCCGTCGGTTGCGCCGGTTGGCGAAGCCCGTCGTGTTGCGGGAGCCCCTGCTCGCATCCTCGCGTCGGTGGGAGCGCGACGGTATCGCCCGGACGATTCTGGTCATGTGGTGGTTGCGGTTCCGCTACTTCGCGGGGGCGGACCCGAAATCCCTGGCCAGGGAGTACTACGGATGAATGGCACGGCGGTTGCGAGGCGGCTCGCGATCTTCGCCCGAGTACCCGTCCATGGCCGGGTGAAGACGCGTTTGGCAGCCGGTGTTGGTGCGGATGCGGCGTTGAGGGCGTACGAAGCGCTCCTTACATCGACGCTCCGGAACCTGGCCTCGAGAAGGGCAACGTTCGAGCCGGAGATCTGGGTGGACGGAGACGTCGACGCGTTCGCGAGGTGGCAGCGCCGGAATGCCGCCATTGGCCCGCGCGAACTGCGTTTCCCCCTGATCGGGCAATGTGCCGGGGACTTGGGGCAACGCATGGCCTGGGCATTCGACCAGGGCGTCCATGTCCTCGTCGGCACCGACATCCCGGAGATGACGGCAAGCTACGTCGAAGAGGCCGTCGCCGCGCTGCGGGCTGCGGACCTGGTATTGGGCCCCACCGAGGACGGAGGCTACTGCCTAATCGGAATGAACTCGCCGCGACCCGAACTGTTCGAAGGCATCCCGTGGGGGACCGCCGACGTGCTGGCGTCGACCCTGCATGCCGCGAGCACCCTGCGTGTCGAACTCCTGGATGCGATGTGGGATGTGGACGACGCCCAGGACCTCGAACGCTGGCAGACGTCGCAGGCACACACCCCGACGCACCCCTAGGGCGCGCGGTGGTCGGCGATGGTTGCTAGGTGGCGCGAATCGCGGTTCGCCGCTTGCGCGAGATGACGATGTTCTTGCTACGCCCCATTTTGTCCTGGCCGCTAACGCCCATGGGGATGACTTGGATCTTCTTGCCCGACGCCAGGAACGCCTGGACGTCCCTTTCTATGGTCTTTCGCATTTCAAGATTGTTCTGGTTCAGTTTTTGAGCGCGGCTCAAAACATCCTCCTCAAGTAATAATGCCGCGTCGAGCCACTGGCGCGTCGTTCGGCGATCACCGAACCGGAGGTCACTGCGCCTAAGGCCGTGTCGAACCCGGTCCTTCTCCCAAGCGGGCCACTATAGCAGCCGTTACGCATGATTTCACGTCGGAATTGTGGCAATTGGATATAAGACGCGGCTGCTTCGCGGTTGCCCTGCGGGGCCCGAACAACCTTCGGGGAGCGCGCCCAGGTGTTGGTCGGTCAGAGGGCGGCGTGTTCCTGGGCGATGCTCCGGATCTCGGCAACCATCGCGCGGAGCCCGTTTCCCCGGGTCGGGCTCAGGTGGCCGATGAGATCCAAGTCGTCGAACAGGCCCTCGATATCGAAGTCGAGGATCTGGCGTGGCGGACGGTCGTCGTAGGCGGCGAGCACGATGGCGATGAGGCCCCGTACGATGTGGGCATCGCTGTCGATGGTCAGATGCAGGGTATCGCCGTCGAATTGCGGTACCAGCCAGACCTGGCTTTGACAGCCGCGCACGAGGTTGTCCTCGGTGCGATCCGCCTCCGGCAACGGCGGGAGCGCCTTGCCGATGTCGATCAGGAAGGCGTACTTGTCCTGCCAGGCATCGAAGAAGCCGAAGGTCGAGCGGATGTCGTCGAGGCTATGCGCCGCCGTGGCGGGCATCAGAAAAGTCCGAGTTCGAGTTGCGCCTCGTCGCTCATCATCTCGCGGCCCCAGGGTGGATCGAAGACAAGGTTGACGTTCACCGCATGGACGAACGGAACCTTGCCCACGCGCCGTTCGACGTCGGCGACGAGCACCGGTCCCATGCCGCAGCCGGGCGAGGTCAGGGTCATGTCGATTCCGACCGTGTTGTCGTCCACCGTGCAGTCGTAGATCAAGCCCAGATCGACGATGTTCACCGGGATCTCGGGGTCGTGCACCGTGCGCAGCGCCTGCCAGACCTGGGCGCTCGACACGGCACCATCTCCGGGCGGGGGCAGATCGAGTATCTCGGGCTCCAGGCCGAGGGCGTCGACATCCTCCGGTTCAATCCGCGCCATGTTGCCGTTGTAGACGATGGTGCAGGCGCCGCCCAGGGTTTGGGTCAGCGTCACAAATGCGCCCGCGGGTACGACGAGGGGTGTCCCCGTCGGCACCAGGCGGGCTTCGACGGACCGGGCTACCGGGATGACGCGGCGTTCCATCTGGCGACGCTTCTCACCTGTCCGGGTCAGTGACCGAGAAACTCTCCCCGCACCCGCACTCCGCGGTGGCATTGGGATTCTTGAACGTGAGTGCCGAGTTCAAGCCTTCGGTGACGTAGTCGATGACTGTGCCCCGTACGAGTTCCCAGTCGGTGTCGTTCACCACCACCGTCACGTCGTCGAAGCGAAAGGAACGACCCTCGGGGACGTCGCCGTCCGGGTAGGAGAGTTCGTACATGTAGCCATTGCAGCCGCTTTCGGTGATCCCGAGCCGAAGGGCGTCGGCTCCTTCCCGGGCCAACTGCCGACGCACATGCGCCCGGGCGGACGGCGTCATGATGATCGTCGTCAAGTCGGCAGGATCAAAGACTTCTGCACTCATCTGCTTCTCCAATGCGTCACGCGACGCCCTCAGAGCATCGTCCTGGCGGTGCGGACGGCCCCACTTAGCTTGTCTATGTCTTCCAGCGAATTATACAAGCTGAAGGAAGCACGCACCGTTCCGGCTACGCCTAAGGCATCCATCAGCGGCATCGCGCAATGGTGTCCGGTCCGCACCGCAACGCCCTGTTGATCGAGCAAGGTGCCGACATCGTGGGGATGGGAACCGTCGAGCAGGAAAGACACCACCGGACCCTTGGCCCGCGCCGTGCCCACGATTCGCAGGCCTTCCACCTGGTTCAACGATGCGCTCGCGTAGGCGAGCAGGGACGCCTCGTGCGCCTCGATCGCCTCGCCGTCCAGGTCGTCGAGGTAGTCCACCGCGGCGGCGAGTCCGATGGCGCCGCTGATGTCCGGCGTTCCCGCCTCGAACTTGAAGGGCAGGGTCGCATAGGTCGTCTCCTCGATGCGCACCCGCTCGATCATCTCGCCGCCGGACTGCCACGGCGGCATCTCTTCGAGCAGCTCCTCGCGACCGTACAGCACGCCGATTCCGGTTGGCCCGTACATCTTGTGGCCGGAGAAGGCGTAGAAGTCGCAACCGAGAGCCTGCACGTCGATGTCGAAGTGGGCGACTGCCTGGGCGCCATCCACGACCACGGTGGCACCCACGGCCTTGGCACTCGGGACTAACGAAGACAGGTCGTTGACCGTGCCTAGGGCATTCGATACATGGCTGATCGAGACGATTCGCGGCTGCTCCTCGAGCTTGGCGGCGAAGTCGTCGCGATCGATTTCGCCGGAGGGCAGCACGCGCGCCGCCTTCAAAACGGCCCCCGTCCGTTGGCAGAGTTGCTGCCAGGGCACGATGTTGGAATGGTGCTCCATTTCCGTGATGAGTATTCGGTCACCGTCGCCGACGGCGAGCGGACCGTGGGCCGCGGCCACCAGGTTGATCGCCTCCGTGGTGCCCCTGGTCCAGAGCACCTCCCTTGAAGAACGGGCGTTGATGCGGCGGGCGAGGGTCTCGCGGGCGGCCTCGAACGCCGCCGTGGCCTCGTCGGAGAGCCGGTGGGCACCCCGATGCACGTTGGCGTTTGTGCCGCGGTAGTAGCGGGCCAGCGCATCGAGCACCGCCTTCGGTTTCTGGGTGGTGGCGGCGTTGTCGAGGTAGACCATGTCTCGCCGGTTGGCCAGAAGAGGGAAATCGGATCGCCAGGCGGGCTCGGTCATTGGATCAGGCCCAGCGTTTGTGCCGTATCCGGATCGTCGATGGCTTCGCGAAGGAAACCGCGCACGAACAACGCGCGGGCGGTGTGCTCGTCGATGCCCCGGGTGCGGAAATAGTTCACGGCTTCGGCGTCGATGGCGCCGACGGTGGCCCCGTGGCTGCACTTGACGTCGTTCGCGTAGATTTCGAGTTCCGGCTTGGCGTAGATCTCCGCCGTATCGCTCGCCAGGAGGTTCTTGGTGTTGAGCGTCGCATCGCTCTGTTGGGCGCCGGGAGCGATCTCGATCCGCCCGTTGAGCACGGCCCGGGAGCGGCCGGCCGCGACACCCCGGTAGGTCTGCCGGCTGGTGCCGCCCGGTGCCTGATGGTGCACGGCGATCTGGTTGTCGAGATGCCGGGATTCGTCCAACCGCCACGCACCGCGCAGGGAGACGTTGGCGGCGTTGCCGGCAAGCGTCGCGATGATGTCGTTGCGGCGCAGGTCGCTGCCGAGGGAGAGTTGCGAGAGTTCGTAGCAAGCGCGAGCTTCCGCCCGGATGGCAAGCAGGCTGCACTCGCGGTGGGACGATGCCGCCTGTAGTCGGCGGTGCACGAGTTGGCCGCCTGGCCGGACGACCACTTCCACAAGTCGATGCGTATAGGTCGAGGGTTCTTCGATCAGTTCGATCCGGGCATCCGGTTCGATGATGACGAGAACCCGTTGATAGGCGGCGGGCAGGTCGAAGATCCGTACCGGTTCGCGGGCCGCGCAGCCGGCGGGGACTCGAATCGCAATGCCGGCGCCGAGCAGCAGGGCGTTTAGGGCGGCGATCGGCTGTGCGGTCAGTCGGTAGGTCTCCTCGCCGCGCTGTTCCTGGAGTTCGGCCGCCCGTGGATCCGCGAAGTCCACCACCTCGACTTCGGCGGGGTTTTCGATGCGGTGTGCTTCGCGAGCCGGCTCGCTACCCTCCAGAATCGCCTGGTACCACCGCGCGACATTCGTGTGACGCCAAGCTTCGGCGCGCACTTCGGGAAGGGCGCGCCGCTCGACCAGGTCGAGGTGCGGCCCTCGGTCCAGCCACGGCGCGTAGCTCGAGTGACCCTGCGCCAGGATCATCTCGGCGAGGGCCGTCCCGTCAGTCGTCGAGCCAGCCATATCCTCGTTCCTCGAGTTCGAGGGCCAGCCCGCGGTCTCCCGAATGCACGATGCGTCCGCCCGCGAGGACATGCACGTGATCGGGGACCACGTAGTTCAGCAGCCGTTGGTAGTGCGTCACCAGGACCACGGCATTGCTGTTCGCCCGAAAGGCGTTGATGCCGTCGGCCACGATCTGCAAGGCGTCGATGTCGAGACCCGAGTCCGTTTCGTCGAGCACCGCCAGGCGCGGTTCGAGAATCAGCATCTGCAGGATCTCGTTGCGTTTCTTCTCGCCGCCCGAGAAGCCGTCGTTGACGCCCCGTTTCAGGAAGTCCGGGTCGAACTGCAGACGCATGGCCGCGACACGGGCACGTTTCACGAAATCCACCGCCGAGGGCGGTTCCTCCCCGCGAGCGAGCGCATGGGCATCCACCGCGGCCTTCAGGAATTCCATGTTGCTGACGCCGGGGATCTCGATGGGATACTGAAAGGCGAGAAACAGTCCGCGCAGCGACCGTTCCTCCGGAGACAGCGTGCCGACGTCCTCCCCGTCGACGGTCACGGAACCGCGGATGACGTCGTAGCCGGGTCGGCCCGCCAACACGTTCGCGAGCGTGCTCTTGCCCGAACCGTTGGGACCCATGATGGCATGCACCTCTCCGGCGTCGACGGCGAGGTCGATCCCGGCGAGGATCGGCTTGCCGTCGACCTCGACGTGGAGATCTTCGACCCGGAGCAGGCTCATCCGACGGCACCCTCGAGGCTGACCTCGAGTAGCTTCGCTGCTTCGACGGCGAACTCCATGGGCAACGTGCGGAACACGTCTCGGCAGAAACCGTTGACGATCATCGCGACGGCCTTCTCGGGATCGATGCCGCGTTGCCGGCACTACACAATCGAGCTTTTTCAGCGGCTGTCTGTCGGGAGC
>JAPOYW010000307.1 GCA_026706425.1 Gammaproteobacteria bacterium | reverse complement strand
GATCACGAGTTCGGGGAACATCTCGAAGTACGACCGCGGCGCCACCGGGAACTTGGGAAAGAAACTCCTCGCATCCTGGTAGTTGCCGCCGAACCAGCTTTGGTGCGTCACCGCCTCCACGCCGTCGACGCCCAGGATCACGTTCATCTGGCTGATGGGTAGCATGTCCACGATCGAGTACTTGGCGGATACCACAAGTCGATCCACGCTCGCGCCTTCCGCCGGGCCCGATCCGAACCAAACGGTGAGCGTCCGGAGCAGCCCGAACAGCAGGAAGGCGACGAGTACCGACAACAACGTGAGATAGGTGCGAACCGGGTGGCGGTGCAGGTTCGCCCACAACAAACCGAAGTTGCTCATGCCGCCATCTCCCGAACGAGCTTGCCCTTGTCGAGATGAAGGATCCGCTTGGCGTGGTCCGCCGCCTTCGGGTCGTGGGTCACCATGATCACGGTCTTGCCGTGGTCGCGGTTCAGTATCTGCAGAAGATCGAGGATCTCCTCGGCGTTCTCCCGATCGAGATCGCCGGTGGGTTCGTCGCAGACCAGGATGGGCGGGTCGGCCACGATGGCCCGGGCGATGGCCACGCGCTGCTGCTGACCGCCGGACAGTTCCCCCGGCTTGTGGCGGGCGCGGTCGTTGAGACCGACGATGGATAGCGCCGTTTGGGCGTTTCTGCGCCGCTGCTCACCGGATAGCTTGGTCAGGAGAAGGGGCAGTTCGACGTTGCGCTGGGCATTCAAGACCGGCAGCAGGTTGTAGAACTGGAAGACGAAGCCGATCGTTGCGGCCCGCCAGCGCGCCAGTTCGCGGTTCGAGAGTTCGTCGAGATTCGCATCGGCCACGACCACTTCGCCAGCGGTCGCGCCGTCAAGTCCGCCGATGATGTTCAAGAGCGTCGTCTTGCCGCTCCCGGACGGCCCCATGAGCGCCACGAAGTCGCCCTCGTCCACGTCGAGGTCGATCCCCATTAGCACCTCGACCGCCTCGCGAGCCTTCATGAAGGTCTTGTGGACGTCGGTCAACTCGATGATTGCCACCTGCTTACTCCTCTCTTAGCCCTCTAAGGCCGATACCGGTCCGTCGGGCGTCATGCCGTCTACCGGTTAGTTGGCCACCTTCACCGGAAGCCCGTCGCGCAATTCTTCCTCTAGCGCAGCGCTGAACGATTTGACGACTCGCTCCCGATCCCGCAGACCGTCGGTGATTCGTACCCGAGACCCCTCGGGCCTAGCCGCGACAACGCTGCGCCGCTCCAGGAACGGGGTGCCTTCGGATGGATCGGTGACGACGACCCAGACGTGGCGGTCGGCGGCGCTGCCGACAAGAGCCGTACGAGGTATCTCCACACCGGGGACTGGCTTAGCCTCCTTGGCACGGTCCGCTTCTTCGCCGAGGAAAGCCACCTTGACGCCCATGTCCGGCACGACCCGAGAGTCGCGTGATTTGAAACCAACGCGGACCCGAACGGTCGCCTTGCTGCGATCGGCCGCGGGTATGGTCGCGATGACCTCCGCCGGGATGTCGAGATCTGGGTAGGCGTTCAGCGTCGCCGTCACCGGCTGCCCGGGACGGACCCTGTTGATGTAGGCCTCGTTGACGTCCACCTCCACCTCGAGGGAATCCATGTCGACGATCGTGCAGATGCCGGTGCGCGTGAAGCCACCGCCCGCGGACACCGGCGAGATCATCTCGCCCGGTTGCGCCGCCTTGGCGATGACCACGCCGGCGAACGGCGCGCGGATTTCCATGTCCTCGACCAGCAAGCGCTGCACGTCGACGCCCCGGCGGGCGATCTCCAACTGCCGTTCGGCAAAATTCAGGCGCGCCTCCAGTCCTTTCCGGGCGATGCGGACTCGATCCAACTCCGCCTGGCTCGCGAGTTCACGTTCCGCGAGGTTCTTGGTCCGCTCGAGATCCAGCTTGGCTTGCTCGATGGAAGTCCTGATCTCTTCGAGGGCAGTCTCGGCCGCCGCGAGTTGGGATTCCTCAAGAGCCAGTTGCGCCCGGGGAAGGCTCGCGTCAAGCGTGGCCAGAAGCTGGCCCTCTTCGACCCTCATGCCCTCTTCGACCAGCACCTCAAGCACTTTGCCCGTCGCCTTTGAACTCACCGTCGCCTGACGCCTCGCCACCACGTAGCCGGTCGCATCGAGAACGGTCTCACCGGCGGCGTTATCCGCGGCCGCGCGGGCGGTTGCGGTCTCCACCTCGAGCAGTGAGCCACTGCGGAAATAGGGCATGCCGAACGCCCAGGCGACGATCGCCAGACCTCCCACGATCGCCAGCGGGATGAGAATCTTCAACGGTCTGCCGGCGCGTCGGGGCGCGTCGCGGTCGATCTTCAGTTCGTCAAGGAGCGCTTTCTTGTCCATGCTGCGACGGGGCATCCGCCCCGCTCCCGCTTCAGCCTGCGGCCAACGAATAGCCCGGGTCCGCCAACGCGTTGAACTCGCGGAGAATGCGCATCCCGTGCTCGGCTTCGAGAATCTGCTTTCTGAGCGCCTGGTAGGTGTTCTCCGCCGCCAGCCGCGGCTGATCCACGGTCGCCCAGCGCACCAGGCCCGTCCAGAACGGGTCGATAAGTTCCTCACCGCGGATGGTGCCGCCGTCAACGGTGTTCAGCGTCATCTTGCGTAGTTCCCCAAGATAAAGGCGCAATGACTCGACGTGGATCTCCTCGTCGGTGCGGATTCGTTCGACGATCATCGCGGCTTCCTCGGCCTCGGCGCGCCGGTCTGTGAACAGCGTCGGAGTACGCAGGATCGCCTGGGTACTCGCGAACCCGATCTCGGCGCGGAACTCGATAAGGAGCAGGTTCATGAGGAATGCGAGCAGCATCTCGTAGGGCAATTCGATTTGGGGCATGCGCCGCCCCGGCGTCTTGCCGTCCGCCTCCGGCCGGGCGATGGCCCCGGGCGGCTCGACGTCGGGATGCGCGTTCGGTCCGAAGGCGAGATCCCGGGCCACGAACCACATGACGTCGTGGCCGCCGATGCCCTTGTCCGGTTCGCCGCCCTCGTCGATGCCGTGGGCCGTGAGCAGGCCTTTGCCCAGGTGGCCGAGCGACATGTCGCCGATGTCCTCGACGATCAGGCTCTGCAGGTCCGGCAAAGGCATCTGGGCGATCATGCGCCCCCGACCCTCGATCTTGCCGGTGATCGTGAGCCCGTTCCAGAACGGTCGCGTGACGCCGTTCTCGATCAACAGGCACTGCTGCGCGTAGTTGGGCACGCGCGGCCCGGTAAGCAGCGACGAATCGGCCTCGAGCAGATCGCCGCCGCGTTCGCGAAGTTCTGCCGACCAGTTGTCGAGGGCCTTGCGGCGACCCTTCGACCGCGGCGGGATGTAAGTGCCCTCGGCATCGAACCCGCCGTGCAGGCGCTGATCGCCGATCCGGTGCGGGGCCGCAAAGTCGTGATCGGACAGGAGTTCCGACTCGCTGAACCTCAACTGCCGAGCGGTCATTGGCACTTCTCCTAATGGCCCGGCTTGCCCGGACGCTGTCGGGAACGCGGAAGTATAGAGCGCTCGACCCTTGTCCGGTGACATTCGCCTCGGTCCTTCCGTAGGGGACGGGCCTGTCCCGTCCGGTGCGCCCTTGGGGCGTGATCGAGTCCCAAGGATTGTGAGACGGGATGGTTGCCTGGTACCAATGACATCCGTATCCGGGTGGACTGACGTTTGTCACCGTTACCGATCAGCGTGGATGCCAAGTTCGCCCAATCGCGCCACCAGCGCATTCTTCAGAGGCAACGCCGTGACCTGCCGCTCCAGCAGTTCGAGCACGCGTCGGCCATCCACGGATTCCAGGTCGAGTTCCGGCAGCCGTCTGAAGCGCCGCCCCCAAAGTGCCACATAGACGGTATCAAGGAGTGCCTTCTCCGCCGTTGCGAGCGGGTAGAACGGATCCGTGTCCGAGACATCGACCCCCGTCAACATCATCTGAGGCCGCAACCGGAAGAACTCGAACCGACCGATGGGGCTGTCGACGACCCGACCATGGCCCGTCGTAGCGACATGGACAGCACCTGGTATCTGGGAGAGCACCCCGTGCCGGTGTAGCGCCGATATGAAGGAAACGTGACCCTGTTCGTTGCCGAGCAGGAAGCCCACGGCCGCAAAGGGAGTGAACGCCGGGTGGGCTGTCTGAGCCCAGACTCCCCGCGTGACCTTGGCAAGCTGGCCGCGCGCCGCCAGCCGATTGAGCGTACGCGATGCCGAATCCACGCCCCGAGCGGTCATTGCCGCAAATGACCGGGTCGTGAACACGGCGTGACGCAACAGGAAAGCCATCGCGTCCACTGTCAATGTCCCTCGATCAAACCAAGCACAGTCTCGTTGATGTCGCCCCAAACGTCCGCGCCTTGGAAGCGGCGGCGCGCATCGGCCTCCAGATAGTCGAGTACTTGGCCTTCGTAGTCCGCGTAGTCCAGTGCGAGCAGGTTCTCCAATGCACGGTCTCGGGACGTGGGCTCGATGGATTCACCGACATCGTTCCGGCAGTGACCGCCTAGCCAAAGGACGTAGATGTCGAACGCGTCGCGAATCTGCGGCTCTGCCCGGTCGGCAAGCGCCTTGATCTTCTGCAAGACGGCACTTCGCGCACCGTAGTGCCGACACGGTAACGCAAGGCGCTGGTATGGTCGGACGACCTGGGGGGAAACCGGCTCGACCAAATGCTCGCCGGCCGAGGCCCGGCGCGAGAACTCAACCTTCGTCGGCCAGATCTCGCCCGCGGTTGTCACGAGGCGCGCGCGGAATCGTTGCGTGGTCTGCGTGTGTTTCGCGCTTTGCGGATCGTTGACCAGCAAGTCGGTGATACCGAAAGCAGCGAGCGAACGAATGAACGCCCGATCATTCAGGATGCGATAGCCGTTCCTCCGGAGCGTCTCTACCGAACCGCCAAGCACATCGAAGTCCATGTCCTCCGAGTAGCGCGGACTGTTGAAGAAGAAGCGGAGATTGAGCCCCCCTTTAAGCACGAACAGGCTGGAGTCGGTCTGCTTCGAAAACCGCTCCAGGAAAACGAGGTGGAACGCCTCTCGTTGCTGCCGATGGGTGTATTCCATAGCTGGTATTGTGTCTATGAATTGACAATATTGTCAACTCATATGCATAGCTATGCTCGCTCTTGTACGGCTCGTGTACCAGCGAGCAGCAGCGCTAGGCCAAGGGCGCTTTCCCGCAACGCACGCGGAATCTACACTGCTCTCTACTTTGTCCATTGGAGAGGCCGATGAAGATGAAGAGGCTCGTCTTGACGCTCTCTGTAATGCTCTTCGCTGCAAGCGGCGAATTCACGCTCGCCGAGGACACGGTGATCCGAAACGCCCAGGTGCTCACCATGCTGGACGGGCCCGAGTACCGTCGGATGGACGTCGTGACTCGTGATGGCGTGTTTGTTGACGGGGTACGCGCCGAAGGTGCGACGGTCATCGACGCCTCCGGCAAGTTCGTGATCCCGGGGCTGACCGAAATGCACGCCCACGTGCCCGTGGTCCGCTTCGACCAGGGTGCCGAGCGCTACCGCGAGGACGTGCTGTTCCTCTGGGTCGCCAACGGCGTAACGCTGGCGCGCGGCATGATGGGTCATCCGAGCCACCTCGAACTGCGTGGAGCACTCGAGGCGAACGAGGTCGTCGGGCCGAGGCTGATCACCTCCGGTCCGTCTTTCAGCGGGCGCGACCGCACGGTGGCTGGCGCGTCAAATCGGGTCCGCGAGCAGCAGGCCGCCGGGTACGACCTATTGAAAATCCATCCCGGGTTGCCACCGGACGTGTTCCATGCGGTGGCATCCGCCGCCAACGAGGTAGGCATCGAGTTCTCCGGTCACGTCACCGGCTCGATCGGTTTGATCGCGAGCCTCGAAGCGGGACAACGCACCATCGATCACCTCGACGGCTTCATCGAGACCCTCGTCGACCCGGAACGGTTGTCGAACCGCAATCCCACGTGGTTCGGCGCCGACCTCGCCTACGATGTGAACGAAACCCGCATCGAGGCGACGCTCGACGCTCTCTTGGAGTCGGGCGCTGCCCTCGTTCCCACCGAGACCCTGCTGGAAAACGTCGCGGGGTCGCTTGAGGAACTCCAGGCCCGGGACGAGTTCGCCTACCTGCCGCCAAACCTGCGAACGGGGTATTCCAACGCCGTTAGGGGATCGGCGAACGCCTTCACCCCGGACTCCGCGAAGACCTTCCTTGACCTGCGCAAACGCCTGATCGGCGCCGCGTTTCGTGGCGGGGTCCCGGTTCTCTTGGGATCGGACTCGCCACAGATCTTCAACGTGCCGGGGTTTTCCATTCACCACGAACTTCAAGCGATGGCCGAAGCCGGCCTGAGTCCCTTTGAAGCCATCGCCACCGGCACGACCGCGCCCGCCGTGTTCTACGGCCAGGACGATCTCTGGGGCAGCATCGCGCCGGGCCGGTCCGCGGATCTCATCGTGCTCAGGAACGACCCGCTCCTGGACATCGGCAACACCCGTTCGATCGACGCCGTCATGGTTCGCGGTCGATTCCTTTCCCGGGAGGAACTCGACGCGGGCCTCAAGGACATTCGCGAACGCTACCGTTCCCCGACGGAGGATGCGTAAACTGCGCTCGATTCATCACATACTCGGAGTCAGGACATGGCGATAGAAGAAGGCAAGGCGGCACCGCAGTTCACCTTGAACGATGCGGACGGCAAAGAAGTGGCGCTCAAGGACTTGAAGGGCAAGCACGTCGTCGTCTACTTCTACCCGCGTGACGACACGCCGGGCTGCACCAAGGAAGCCTGCGGCTTTCGAGACTATTGGCAGGATATCCAGGACGCCGACACGGTGGTGCTCGGCATCTCGCCGGACTCCGAGGCATCACACCAGAAATTCCGCGACAAGTACGAGTTGCCGTTCACCCTGCTGTCCGACCCGGACCGCAAGGTGATGACCAAGTACGGTGCCTACGGCGAGAAGACCATGTACGGCAGGAAGACCATGGGCGTAATTCGTTCCACGGTGCTGGTCGGTCCGGACGGCAAGGTCGTCAAGCACTGGCGTCGGGTGGCGAAGGCAGCCGACCATCCCCGCAAGGTGCTCGAGGTACTGACCGCGTAGCGCTCGCCGCCCGTCCGCCAAGGCGGTCGCAGTGCAGGAATCCGACCAAGGGGATTCCCGCAGGACCGGTCGGCGAATGCGCGCCATCGCCGGTGCCCTGTCCGCCGCGCCCATCGGATTTGCCGCGGGTGCCTTCCTAGGCGGCCGTTACCTAGTCGTACAGGGCGGTTCGCCGGGTTCCGGGATTCTCCTAGGCGCGCTCGTCGTGGCCCTGCTGGCGGCCATCGCGATGGGCATCGTCACCGCATACCTGCCGCCGAAACCCGCGCGGATGACGACCATCGTCGCCGGCGGGATCTCCTTCGCCATCCTCGTCTACATGGTGCAGGACTTCGTCGTCCACCGTGTCGAACGGGCGCGGGCATTCGATGCCGCCTACGCCCGGGTCCCGTCGTTCGAACTCAAGCTCACGTCCGCCGACCAGCAGCGGCGACCCTTCTCCGTACTCGCCTTCGAGGCGGATCGGGAGTCGGATACGCGCGCCTACGAAGCGCTTCGCCCGAAGGGTTGGTTCTGTCGTGGCGGCGGCCGTCCGGCAGACGCGCTTGCGCTCTACCGGGGAATCCGCGCTGCCGAGGAGGACCAAGCTGCCGAGGGTCCGTGCCGTCGTCGAGCGACTTGGCGAATCGCCGACGAGGAATCGGTCACCCAACGCTGCGCCGACGAGGGCGACGGATTCACGGCGCTGTTCGCGGCGGCCGACGAGATGATCGACTCGACCCAGCGTTACGCCTCCTGTCGGAAGGCAACGGATTTGCAGTTGCGCCAAGCCGCTGACACCATCGAGAGTTGACGCTAGGCGTTTCGACGGCCAACGGGGGGAACCATGAGGTTCGGCATCTTCTACGAACACCAGTTGCCGAGGGACTGGGGGCCGGAAAGCGAGCACAGGCTCCTGAAGGACTCCCTCGAACAGATCGAACTGGCCGACGAACTCGGCTTCGATTACGCCTGGGAAGTCGAGCACCACTTTCTGGAGGAATACTCCCACTCTTCGGCACCGGAGGTCTTCCTGGCGGCGGCGAGCCAGCGCACCAGGAACATCCGCCTGGGCCACGGCATCGTGCAGATGACCACCAATCATCCGGCCCGTGTCGCGGAGAAGATCGCGACGTTGGACCTGGTCTCGGACGGCCGCGTCGAACTGGGACTCGGCGAAGGCGCCTCGGTCACTGAGCTGCATCCCTTCAATCTGCGATTCCGGGACAAGCGCGACGTCTGGGAGGACGCCGTGCGCTGCACGCTGCCGATGTTCTGGAACCACGGCTGGGAGTACGACGGCGAGTACTTCAAGTTCCCGCTCCGTGCCGTGGTGCCGAAACCGCTGCAGAAACCCCACCCGCCCCTCTGGATCGCCTGCTCGCAACTCGACACGGTGCGCTACGCCGCCCACCGCGGCATGGGGTCTCTGTGCTTCAAGTTCGTCAGCCTCGATGCGGCACGGGCATGGGTGAACGCCTACTACAACACCTTCATCCGGGACCTCGAGAAGCTCGAGGACTACCAGACCAATCCGAACATCGCCGTCGTGTCGGGGTTCATGTGCGCCGAGACCGACGACGAGGCCTGGCGGAAGGCCGACGGCTGGACCTTCTTCCAGTTCGCCCTGCAGCTCTACAACAAGGAAGGCCCGTTCGAGCCCGGCACCATGAACTTCTGGCAGCGCTACCAGGAGTGGAAAAAGACGCCCGAAGGACAGAAACGGTCGGGCAGCGAGTTGATCGGCTCACCGGACACGATCCGAGAACGGCTCCTGGAACTCGAACGTGCCAACATCGACCAGGTCATTTTGCTGAACCAGGCCGGCAAGAACACCCACGAGGACATCTGCTCGAGCCTCGAACTGTTCGCCCGGGAAGTGATGCCCGAGTTCCAGGCCCGCCACGGCGAACAGGAAGCCTGGAAGGCGGCGGTGCTCGCCGGCGAGATCGAACTCGAAGACATCGACACCGATCCGTACAACTTCACGGCGCGCGGCAAGCCGAGCAAACCGTCGACCAAGGAGGCGCGCAGCATGATTTCCGGCGTCACCGGCCGCCCCGGCGCCCAGACCATCGCATGACCGTGTCCACGCGCACCGCTCTCGTCACCGGTGCGTCTGCCGGCCTGGGTGCCGAGTTCGCCCGCCAACTCGCGGCCCGGGGGCACACCATCGTCGCCGTCGCCCGGCGGCGGGATCGGCTGGAGCAACTAGCCAAGGAGCTGCGCGATAGCCACGATGCGAGGGTTGAGGTGCTCACGGCCGACCTTGCCGACATCCACGCCCCACGGATGATCGCCGACAGGGTCGCTGAACTCGATCTAGACGTCGACTATCTGGTCAACAACGCGGGGTCCGCCGGTCCGGAACTCGTCGAGGACCGCGACTGGGGGGCGCATGCGTCGTTCTTCCAGTTGATGATGACGTCGATGGCCCACCTTTGCCATCTGTTCGCGCCGGGCATGGCCGACCGGGGCTACGGGCGCATCATCAACGTATCCTCCGTCGCGGGTCGCATCGCGCGGGCCCGGGACACCAACTATGGACCGACCAAGGCCTACGTCGTTGCGCTGTCGGAAGCGCTGCATCTGACCTTGAAGGATCAGGGCGTTCACGTCTGCGCACTGTGTCCCGGCTTCACGCACACCGAATTGCACGATGTCGCCGACATGCTCGATATGAAAGCGGCATCGCCGGGGTTCATGTGGTACGACGCCGACGTGGTCGTGCGGGAAGGCTTGTCGGCGGTGGAGAGAGGCAAGTGCGTGTACGTGTCGGGCCGCATCTACCGGTGGATCGATCCGATGCTTCAGTCGGTCTTCCTGAGAAGGCTGATCCGCCGGTTCACTGCCCGTTGACCGATGGGTAGCCTCAAGCCGGAATCTCCCGAGCCGCGCAGTTTCCTATCCTTCGACGGCACTCGCCTCGTCTACTACGTACACGCCGACGACGGCGACCGTGCCGTCATATTGCTGCACGGCCTCCTGTCGAGTGCTCGCGCGCTCCACGACCTAGGCAATTCGCTCGCCGCACGAGGCATGCGTTCCTTCTCGCTGGATCTACGCGCCCACGGCCAATCCGAGGCACCGCGCGACCCCGCCGCCTATCGGGATCAAGCCATGGCCCGGGATGTCATTGCGCTGGGTGAACACCTGGGACTTACCGAATACGCGCTTTGCGCATATGGCGTGGGTTCAGAACTCACGTCCCGCGTCATTAACCTCGGTGCCCCCGTGACCCGGGCGGTGATGTGCGGCTGGGGCGGGCCGCCCTCCGATCTGCTCGACCTCTACGCCTCGGATGAATGGGCCGCTCAGGCGGAACGCCTGGCGGGGGGCTTCGAGGCCGACGAACCGGAAAGCATCGTGGATCGGCAAGCGAGGGCCTGGCGCGAGGCGGCGGACCGCGGCGGCGTCGACCGTTTCGCGCTTGCGGCGCGGCTGCGTTCGGGCGACAGCGCCGAGCCGGGGCTCGACCCCCGCGGGATCGACGTTCCCGTGCTGGCCATCTGCGGCGCCGACGATACCAGTCCGCACGCCTTCGCCAAGGCACTGCCGAATGCGACCGCCGTGGTCGTGGGAGGCGGGCACACCACCGCCGGTCGGGATCCGGCGTTGGCGGCTGCCGCCATCGATTTCCTCGCGAAGGATTGTGCGTCGCCGGTTTCCTGAACAACGGGACGGGCCGGGTGGCCGAGGGCGGTCGCCCGCCCCGGCTCCCACAGATCCGGACGTGC
>JAPOYW010000396.1 GCA_026706425.1 Gammaproteobacteria bacterium | reverse complement strand
CAACCTCCATGGGTTGCCTGGCGGCTATCGCCACGCCGTTCCAACCCTTCTGACCGTGGGTGACGACCTCGTAGCCGACGGCGTTGAACGCCTCCATCGGAAACTCGTCGTCGGCGACCTTGAGCTCCTGCATGCCCACCACATCCGGTTGCCGGCGCTCCAGCCAGTGCAGGATGAAATCCAGGCGCGCACGAAGGCCGTTGACGTTCCAGGTGGCGATCCGCATGACCGAGACAGCAGGCTCTGTTCGGTTAGCTATCGCTAGGCGCTTGCTTCCTGTGGAAGATCGCAACGCCGACGAGCCCGCCGATGCAGGCCGCGATCGCACCCGTCACGACGCCGAACACCAGGTTGATCATGATCAAGGCACCACTCGCGCCTCGGCTCGTATCGAACAGATCAAGCACTTCCTGGGGGATCTCCGCGCCTTGCCCCGTTGCCATGCGAAGCGAGTCGAGCACCTGCTCCGCTTGATCGGTGATGCCGCCGGCGAGCAGTAGCGTGATGGTTGCAACAACCCCTCCGATGAGGCCGGTCAACAACCCCACAACGGCACCGCCTCCGTAGGGCGCCTTCTCGGCCGCCGGCAGATCCTTCATCAGCAGGTAGGCCGCCAATATGCCCCCACCGATGTAGAGCGCGCAGCACGCCATGTTGACCGCCCCGACATAGGGCAGCCCTGACGCGATGCCGCAGATGACGCCGCCGATCAGCGCCGCCTTGAGTTTGCTGTTCATCCCGACTTACTCCTTCGTTATTTGCGAGTTTGGATTGAATTGGTCCGCTGCGTGAAGGCCACGAGCGGTAGCAGGGCGACTGGAAACGCGGCGACCAGGCCGGTGGCGAACCGAGAAGCGGGCGTGTTGACGACAATGGCCCAGTCGATGGCTATGGGCACGAGGAACGCGGCAACCCAGCGCGGATTGTCGGCCAGCCTGGCAGCCAGCTTGGGAAGCCACGGCCAAACGAGCACGCCCACGACGAAGCCCACGTAGAGTCCGGTGCAGCGATGGCAAGCGGCAAGCGGTTCGCCGAACAGGTGGAAGCTGCGCGAGGGGATCTGGTGGCAGACCGTGTGGAGCAGCCAGCGAACGACTTCGCCGTACGGCGCGGCGAAAGGCGGGGCGAAAACGAGTGCCAGCCAGCAGGTGCAGCCGAGGAACAAACACCACCGCCAAGGGGTGCGGAGATCGGTCGCTTCGGTACGGATCACGGCGAACAGTGTAAGCGATACCCGAGCATTTTCGCAGGTCGCACACCGGTGTTGGTGGCACGGCGATTGGATGCCGGTAAACTGCTTCGCCGAACTTCACCTGAGAAGGTCGAGCCTTGCAACGGATCACCGAGGACCATTTGGCGCACTACCGCGAGCACGGCTACGCGGACGTCGAGCGAGTCCTAACCGACGACGAACTACAAGGGGCGCTCGACGAGTGGCGCGAACTGCTGCCTGGTTGGGTCGAGCACTGCCAGGATGCGTCCGCACCCAAGCCCGACGATTGGCGCCGGTCCGGCCGGCCGCTCGACTTCCGGTCGTTCAGGTTCCCGTTTGCGGGTTCGCACCTGAACGCGATCACCCTGCACCCGGAACTGGTCGCGTTCGCCAAGCTCATGGCCGGCGGGCGCGAGATGTTCTGCGAACAGTCGCACCTGACGTTCAAGTGCAAGGGCAATCCCAACGACCACGAACAGGCGATGCATTGCGACTACGGCAATCACACCCTCGCGTACCCGCCGGACGATCCGGCCTATTGGCAGACCGCCTACCTGCTCTACTACACGGACGTCACCGAGAACCACGCACCGACGGCGGTGTGTTCGCGGCAGCACTACCCGGAGAAGATCCTGGTGCCTGCGCACTACACCCGCGAGCAGCGGCCGTCGATCTACGACAACGAGGTCAAGGTGGTGGTGCCGGCCGGATCGCTGTTCATCTACAGCATGCGGACCTTCCACCGCGGCACGGCTTTCCTGGCCGAAGGCGGACGGCTCGGGCACTTCATAACCTACGCGCCGGCTGCGTGGAAGTGGCTCGGCATCGTCGGCTGGTCCGTCGAGGCGATCAAGCCCGCGCACCGAAGCTGGATCGAACAGGCAACGCCCGCCGAACGGGAGCTACTCGGCTTCCCGCCGCCGGGACACCCGTACTGGACCGAGGAGACGCTAGCCGGCGTCGGCGCCCGCTACCCCGGAATGGACATGGCGCCGTATCGCGACGGCACCTCTCAAAGCCGGGTGATGGTTGCCCGGTAATCGAACGAGGTCGGCGTAGACTCGTCGTCCCCCGTGGAAATCGGCCCGAGACTGACACCGAGGGTCTGCCCGTGGGCGAGAACCGCGCGAACCGCCCTGCTGACGGCGTAGGTTTCCCGGCCGCGGTTGACCGGCAGGACACCGACCTCCTGCGGGTCGTCCTGGCGGGCCACCCAAAGCCGGTAGACCTCGCCTTCCCCGGGGGCGCTCGCCGCGCCGGCACGAACGTTGATGACGCCGTCTTCCAAGTCCGCGTTGACAACCCACATCGGTTCCACGCCGGTGTCACCGAAGATGGCCACGTAGTCCGGCGCATGCCCGTCCAGCGAATACTCGACGTTGGCGGCAAAGGCGAATACCGCCGCCACGGTCGCCGCCACGCTCCAGCCCTGCCAGAACACCGTCGATCGAAGAATCCCGCCGCTCTTTTGTTCCACTGACTCTCCCAAGGCAGACGCCTCCGCGCGAAAAGATGCGCAACCATAGCGGGAACCGGCAGCCGAAGGAAGCCTCGGAGTCCTTGGGCGCTACCGGAGCCGCAGTCCGCTTCAAGCCAACCGACGGCTCTGCTACGCTGCCAGGCTCGCCATCCAAACGAGATTCAACGTTGCCCGCTTGCCCAATAGACACCGAAGGTGCGGTTCGGCGCATTCGCGAAGACGGCTATGCCGTCGTGCCCGACTTCCTCGACGAAGAGACCGTCGAGCAGCTTCGCGCCGGCCTAGCCCCCGTCTTCGACGCCATCGGCAGCCGCATGACCGAACAACACGGCCAGCAAACCAACCACACCCACAATCTGCTGGCCAAGACGCGCGCCGTCGACGAGGTTCTCATGGACGACCGCCTGCTTGCGCTGGTGGAAGGGGTTCTGGGGCCGGACTTCCAGGTATCCGGCGTTGCGGCCATGCGACCCGGGCCGGGCGATAAGCGCCAGTGGATGCATCAGGACGACGGCCACTACCCCATTCCGCGCCCGCATCCTCCGCTAATCGTCAACACGCTGATTGCGCTGGACCCGTTCACGGTGGAGAACGGCGCCACCGAAGTCGTACCGGGCAGCCATCGGCGGGTCGAACGGGTTGATCCCGATGCGGCCACCGTCAGCGTCGAGATGCCCCTCGGCGCGCTACTGCTCTGGGAGGGCGCCCTCTGGCACCGGGGCGGCGGCAATTCGACCCGCAACGAGTACCGGCGATCCATCAATGTCAACTTCAACCTGGCGTGGCTCAAGCAACGCGAGAACCAGTTCATCGGCGTACCGCCGGAGGTCGTGGTGGAGATGCCCGAGAAACTGCAAGCATTGATCGGCTACAAGCTGACCAACTTCGGCCTCGGTACGGTCGACTACAGGAACCCCATCGAAACGGTCAAACGGCGGCTCGGCGAAGCCGCCGCCGGATAAAACGCCCTTTCAATCGTCGGTCAGGCGACCCTCCTCGTCCCGGAACTCGGGCCCGTTCACCCGCACCCGCCCGTCGCCGAACTTGGCGTCGCGGTTGCGCAGCGTCTCCCGGAGGCCGATCTTCGCCACCGACTCGCGGAATCCGAAGGCCGCGCGGGCGTTGTGGCCCCGGACGTCGTTCTCGGCCGCCATGCGCTGCAGCGTGCGGGCGCCCATCAGCTCCAGGCCCATGTTGATGATGCGCTTGTTGGTGGACAGCAGGTCCGGGTCGATCTTGCAGAGCCGGTCGGCGAGTTGCTCCACCTCGTACTCGAGGTGTTCCTTGGGCACGGCTTTCAATACCAGGCCGATCTGCTGCGCCTCCGCACCGGTGATGCTCACTCATGGGTTCCTCTCGAGCGTTCTAAAACGATATCCGACCTCAAGCCCCGCCGTTGCGGCGAACTCGCCGGCGGGCACCTTGCCCTGACCCGCGGGCCTGACGCGCATGACCTTGATCGATCCATCCCCAGCCGCGACCTCGAATCCGTCGTCGGCTATCGCCGTGACGGTTCCGGCTTCGTCCGGGGTCCCCCCGTCGACCTTGCGGGAGTCGAACACCTGCAACTGGCTGCCTTCGTAGGTCGTCCACGCGCCGGGTTGCGGATTCGAGCCGCGAATCAGGTTGTAGAGCGTTGCTGCAGGCTCGCTCCAATCGATCTCGGCCTGCTCCGCTCGGCACCAGCCCTCGTAGGTGCCGAGTTCCGACGGATCGACCTCGGCCTCGCGACCCGCCAATTCCCACTGCGGCGTTTTCGGCGCCGTACCCGCTCGAACCAAGGCGACGGCCTCGATCATCGCATCCACGCCGAGCGGAAACAGATGGTCGAAGTAGATGCTGCCAAGCGTGTCGTCGGGGCCGATGTCGACCTCCTTCTGCAGCAGCACGGGGCCGGTGTCGAGCCCGTTGTCGGGCCAGAAGATGGAAAGCCCGGTCTTGGCCTCGCCGAAGATGATCGGCCAGTTGATGGAACTCGGCCCCTTGTGCATGGGCAGGAGCGACGGGTGGTACTGGATAGTCCCGTGCGTCGGAATGTTGAGCGCTTCCTCCGGTACGAACAGGGTGACGTAGGCCATCACGCCGAGGTCCGGCTCGAGTTCGCGAATCTGCTCCCATACGGCTTCCCGGCGGAACGATTTCGGCTGGAAGACCGGAATGCCGCGTTCCACCGCCCCTTCCTTCAAGGGATCGGGTCGACCGCCCGCATCCGGCGCCGTAAACACGCCCACTACGTCCTCACCGCGGTCGAGCAAGGCGTCGAGCACCGAACGGCCGAAGGCCTGTTGCCCGTTGACGATGATTCGCATGTCCCCACTCCTCGCCTCGTATAGCGGAAGCCTACCTTGAGAACGAGGCGGCAGGCTAATCGCGCAGCGAATACTCGGGTGCCGGGAACGTGCCGCGGGCTTCCTCCAATGCCATCGCCACGCCGACGAGGTGCGCTTCCGAGTGCGGCAGCCCGATGAACGACACGGCCACCGGCAGGCCATCGACCCAGGCCCAAGGGACCGCGATGCTGGGATATCCGGACACCGCCGCAATCGACGAACTGCTGATGTGCCCCCGCTCGGACTCCCCGATCTTCCAGGCCGGCCCGTTGGTGGCGGCGATAAGCGCCCGCAGATCGGACTTTCGGAACATGCAATCCACCGCTTCGCGCATCGCGTCGACGCTTTGGGCGACGGCCGTCCTGTAAGCGGGACAGTCGAGACCTTCGGTCGCTTGCGCAGCCTCGAAGTGCTCCTGGCCGAACAACGGCATGACCACGTCCGCGTGGGCTTCGTTGTAGGCGATGAGACTGGCGAGATCGCGAAGTCCCGTGTCGTGCCCCGCCAAGTAGCGGTTCAGACCGTCCTTGAACTCGTGCAGCAGCAACTGGTACTCGGCGTCGTAGATGGCATCGGGGAGGTCGAGGAACAACCCTTCCACGACATGGGCACCGAGGCCCGACAGCGCGTCGACGGCCTCCCCGAGCGCTGCGGCGACCCCGGCGTGGCTTCTCGCCCCGTGGCGCAACACGCCCACCCGCGCGCCCTTCAGACTCGACCGGCTCGGGGCGGTCGACGTTCCGCTCAACGCGTCAAGCAGCAGCACGGCATCGGAGACGTTGTTCGCGAACGGCCCTGCCGTATCGGTACTCGCGGCGATGGGAACGATGCCCTCGCGGTCGATGGCGCCCACCGTGGGCTTGATGCCGACGACGCCGCATGCGCCCGCCGGCGACACGATGGAGCCATCGGTCTCCGTCCCCACCGACAGCGGGGCCAGCCGGGCGGCAACGGCCACCGCAGAACCGCTGGAGGATCCCGACGGACTGCGATCCCGCACGTAGGGGTTCCTGGTTTGCCCGCCAATGCTGCTCCAGCCGCTGATGGACTGGGTCGACCGGAAATTCGCCCACTCGCTCAAGTTCGTCTTGCCCAGCAGGATTGCGCCGGCGGCCCGCAACCGCGCGACCAGAGGTGCATCCCGTACGGCGCGATGGTTCGCCAAGGCAAGGGATCCCGCGCTGGTCGCCATGGCATCGCCGGTATCGATATTCGCCTTCAACACGATCGGAACGCCGTGGAGAGGGCCGCGTTCATCGCCCCGTGCCGACGACCCGTCCCGCTGGCAGGCGATTTCCATGACTGTCGGATTAACCTCCAGCATGGCGTTGAGTGCCGGGCCGTCCCGATCGACGGCATCGATGCGATCGAGGAACGCCTGGACGGCCTCTCGCGCCGAACACGTCCCCGAGTCGATAACTTCAGCAAGTTGCGTCGCCGTGAGGGCCGTCAGATCGGAATCCATGCTGCGGGACCTTATACTTCGCCGGCCATCAAGCACAGTGGGCGGGGGACCATGAGAGATTTCGGCGGCAAACTCGCGGTCATCACCGGCGGCGGCACGGGCATGGGACGGGCATTGGCCAGGCAGTTGATCGCCGAAGGCTGCGACGTCGCCACCTGCGACATCCTCGACGACAACCTCGCCGAGACCAAGCGCCTGTGCGAGCAGGAGGCACCCCAGGGTCGCGTCGTCAGCACGCACCACTGCGACGTCGCCGACGAAGAGGCCGTCAACGCCTTCCGCGATGCCGTCAAGTCCGCCCACGACACCGACCACATCGATCTCCTGTTCAACAACGCCGGGATCGGCGGCGGCGGCAGCTTCGTGAACGAGGAGTCGCGGGACGAATGGGAACGCACCTTCAACATCTGTTGGTTCGGCGTCTACAACTGCGCCCGGGCGTTCATGCCGTTGCTCGTCGCCAGCGAGGACGCGCACCTGATCAACACCAGCAGCGTCAACGGCTTCTGGGCGACGCTCGGCCCCCACAGCACCCACTCGGCCTACAGCGCCGCGAAGTTCGCCGTCAAGGGGTTCTCGGAAGCGTTGGTCACCGACTTCGCCAACAACGCGCCCCACGTCAAGGTAGCCGTGGTCATGCCCGGCCACCTCGGCACATCCATCGCGATCAACTCCGGGCGGATCATGCGCGGCGGCGACTACACGCCCGAGGACATCGATCAGGTGCGCAGACGCTACACGGCCCTCGGCATGATCGACGAGACCGTCACCGACGAGGCGTTGCGCGAGATGGTCGCCCAGATCGGCCGGGGGTTCCGCGACAACGCGCGCACGACCGCCGAGCAGGCGGCATCGATCATCCTCGACGGCGTCCGGGAAGAACGCTGGCGAATCCTAGTCGGCGACGACGCGCACCGGCTGGACGAAATGGTCCGGGAAACGCCGGAGGAGGCCTACTCGGAGGCGTTCTTGGTGAGGCTACGGGAACAGCAGGAGTGGAAGCTGGGCTGAAGCGCCAGTCACTTCAGATTCAGAAGAGGATAGTCCGGCATTCGCGGGAGCAGCGTTTGGTTCTGGCTGTCGGCGAGCAGATCCAGCGATTCCAGTACGACCTGGCCGATCAAGGTCTCGCTGAACGGTGGTCCAACGATGCAATCCGTGCTCATGAACCGGTCGCCGATCTGAATCGTCACCGGCCCGGCCACGGGTCTCTCCTCCTTGCGCTCGTCTGCATACGTGACAACGACGGTTCGCCGAGTACGTAGACCCAGGCGCTCGGCGATGTTCTGCGGCAGCACCAAGGTGACCGCACCTGTGTCCACGATGCCATCCGTGGACGTGCGCCGGATGTCGGACTCCGCCCGAAAACCGTCCTCGAACGCCGTGCGATCGCCCGTATTCTCCAACTCGACTTCAGCGAGGATCTGACCCATGATCGAGTACCTGCCTATGTGGAGTCCACTATAGCAGTTGCCGCGTGGCGTTGATTCAGGACGGTCGGGTAGGTTCCACGGTTTGGCCCGAGACCGCTTCGTCGCGATACTCAATGAGATCGGCCGGCTGACAATCCAGTGTTCGGCAGAGGGCGTCCAAGGTCGAGAATCTGATCGCGCTGTCTTTGCCCGTCTTCAGGACGGATAGGTTCTGCGCCGTGATGCCTACCGCCGCCGCCACCCGTGGCGGGACGGGTCTCAAGGGCTCCCGGCAAGAGATTTCCCACACGGAGCAGTTCGATTGGCAACGGCCGTACCTCGACGCCTTCAATCTCGCCAACGTGACGGCTCTTGCTCCAGATCACGCCGTTGTCGTAGCGCGCGATCTGCTTCAGCGTCTTGGGGCGTACCTGATTGGTCCACTTGATCTCAACCGGCCAGAACCGACCGTCGCGGACATACGCGATGTCCACTTCCCCCTGCGCCTTGATGTAGTAGGTCGGGAAGAACCTCTTGAAGTGGTTCGCGACACAGGCCTCGACGATCTGCGATGCCCAAACGGAATCCTGCGAGGAGACGAGTATCTGATCGGTGAACGGTTCCGCAGCCGGTTCGAGCCAGGCTCGTACCGCGTGCAGAATGAAGGGATCGCAGAACGTCAGCTTCTTGGCTTTCTTCGGCGCCGGACCGAGTTTGTCTTCCCGCAGTGCCGGAACGACGGCAACGGCGTCCATGCGCTCGAGCAACTCGACGTAGTCCGCGACTGTCTTGGGGTGATCGATGGACAGGTCCTGGGCAAGGCCGTTCCACGTAACCTGGCTGGTGTAGCGCGTGACGATGGCCGACAGCACCTCGCGCAGATACGCCTCCTGTTTGCCGCGCTTAAGGACATCGCCGCGAATCCAGTCCGAGTAGGTCGCGAGCGTGCTTTGGCGGATCGCGCCATGCGTCGCCATGTCGTTGATGGCCGCCAGGTAGCCGCCGTGAAGCATGTAGCGGTCGAAAGCGTCGAAGACGAGGTCGACCGTATGGTCTGTCAGATCGAACGGTTCTTCGAACTGATCGTCGGCGTCGGTGACCTTGCCTTCGAGTACGACAAACTCTCTGAACGACAGCGGGCGGAGGTGGAAGTCGTTGACCGCGGCATCGCCCCGCCGGCCCGGGAACCGCATCCGGGCCTCCTGCAGAAACGAGAGGTCGGAGCCCGTCACCACCAGCGCCGTCAAGTCGAGCATGCCAGCGTCGGCCGCATATTTCACGGCCTTGTCCCAGTCCCGAATGTAGGTAACCTCGTCGACGACGAGATAGTTGAACTCGCCGTGGGGCACCGCCGACAAGTGGTCCTCGATGTGCCTCATCAGGCTGTGGTGGTCGTCGATCAATTCGCCCGACAGGTAGGAAACGGCAGTCGCCGGCACGCCGTCTTCAAGCAATTCCGCCATCCATTGTTTGAGCAACGTGGACTTGCCGGTTTGCCGGCCACCGCCCAAGGTGAAGATGACGGCCATTCGTCTGGGCAAACGGTCCAGCAGCCTGGATCGGTGCCTGAACGGACACCCGGCCAGATGCTTAAGTTGCGGATCGTTCGCCGAGAACCGCCCGGGGCTCTCCCTGTGGCTGTTGTGGGGGAGGAATCTCGGGTCCATACCGAGGCCACCTGCCGGATATGCAGCAAGTGTTGCCTAAATTTAGTCACTATACAATGACTAAATTTAGTCAATCATCCCACCAGTTGCTGAGTCACCGACGCGGTTGCAGGCGGGATGTGCGGCTGAACTCTCCCGCGTTTGTTCACCACAGCCTGCTGACGCCGTACCGATCGAAGACGGCGTCGACAGAAATGATGGTCAGATCCCCTGCCAACGCCTGGGCGATCAACATACGGTCAAAGGGGTCGCGATGCGATCCGGACAGCGCGCCGGCGCGTTGGGCGTCGGTAACCGCAATCGGCAGTTCCTCGAATCCCTGGCGGCTGATGTTCCCCGCCACATCCCTGGCCAACAACTCGGCTCCCGGCAACTTGCCTAGACGGTACTTGGTCGCGATCTCCCAAGGCCGAGGCCGCGCTCACGATGATCGTGTTGCCTTCATCGGCAATCGAAGCCGTTGCCGTTTCCGACAGGCGGCCACTGTCGGCGAGCCACCATACCAAGGCATGCGTATCCAGGAGTGCCCGCACGAATCATCTTCCATCCCAAGCATCGAGTTCCTCCTCCGGCAGAGGATCGAGGAACGCATCGGAAACGACAACTTGACCCTTGAGAACGTCAGGCAACCGTCGGGCCGTCGGCTGACAGCCTACCATCCGGGCAACGGGTGTGCCGCGGCGAGCGATGATGACCTCTTCGCCAGCCTCTACCCTCGCCAAGAGCTGCGAAAGCTGCGTTTTCGCCTGGTGGACGTTGTATACAGGCACCGGTCAACCAAGTCTCTCAACACTTAGCTAAGTATAGGACTAGATCTAGAAGATCCACAACATCCCGCCGTCCGCATTCGATATGGCGAGCCCAACTAACCCCGCCCGATATACGGCATCGACGACGCCATGACCGTGACGAACGGCACGTTTGCGTCAAGGGGCAGGCTGTCCATGTAGACCACCGCCCGGGCGACGTTCTCGACATCCATCGTCGGCTCCGATTTCACCGAACCGTCGGGCTGTTTCATGCCCTGCCCCATGCGGGAGGTCATGTGCGTCAGCGCATTGCCGATGTCGATTTGGCCGCAGACGATATTGTGGGCGCGGCCGTCTAGGAACGTCGATCTCGTCAGGCCCGTCAGGGCGTGCTTCGTTGACGTATAGGGGGCCGAGTTTGGCCTTGGTACGTGTGCGGAAATCGATCCGTTGTTGATGATCCGGCCGCCCTTCGGATCCTGGTCCTTCATCAGCCGGATGGCATGTTGGG
>JAPOYW010000278.1:5724-10954 GCA_026706425.1 Gammaproteobacteria bacterium | reverse complement strand
CGGTGCCGACGAAATAGGCGTCGTAGCCCATGTCGAGCATTTCCTTCATGCTCGTGATCTCGTAGCCGAACTGCGCATTGACGCCCATGTTCAGGATGAGGTCCACCTCCTCCTCCAGGACGTCCGCCGGCAGCCGGAACGCGGGAATCTGGCTGCGCATCATGCCGCCGCCCGCCGGGTCGCGGTCGAACATGTCGATCTCGTAGCCGAACGGCAGCAGATCCCGCGCCACGGCGAGCGATGCCGGACCGGCGCCCATGAGACAGATGCGCTTGCCGTTCTTCTTCTTCGGAACCCGGGGCAGATAGTCGGAAATATCGCCCTTGTGGTCCGCGGCAACGCGCTTCAAGCGGCAGATCGCGACCGGCTTCTCCTCGGTGCGGACGCGCCGGCAGGCAGGCTCACAGGGTCGGTCGCAGGTTCGTCCGAGGATGCCCGGGAAGACGTTCGAATCCCAGTTCAGCATGTACGCTTCGGTGAAGCGTTCCTCGGCGATGAGGCGGATGTAGTCGGGCACGGGCGTGTGCGCCGGGCACGCCCATTGGCAGTCCACGACCTTGTGGAAGTAGTTGGGATCGGCGATGTTGGTCGCTTTCATCGGTGTCGCTGCCGACGCTTACACTACGCTGTCGCGGTTAGGATCCTCTTTGCCATCCATGCGCCCACGAGAAAGTCCGGCGAAGCGATTTCCTCCTCACCGGAACCGTAGGCCATTCTAGGGGTTTGGCGTATCGAGGCGCAACAGGACCGGCACGGCGAACAGGCGGGATTCGCATCCGGTCAGGCGGTGGTCGGGACCAGGGCTATTCGACCGAATCGGGTCCGTCCATCACCTCGGGTAGGCGGAGCCCCTTGTGCGGGGTCTGTCCCGGGCTGGCAGGCCACGAGCGGAATCGCTCTCGTCGAGCCGAGCGTGGCGCTCGACCGCCGCGTCGCCGTATCGCAAACCGAAACCATAGGGGAACAACGGCGCGTAGTCGGTATCGCCGACGTTCAGCGGGGTATGCATGGCATGGCGCGGCCAAGAGAAGGACAGCCGACCGCGGAAGTCATGATCCAACTTGCCGTTGGGGCCGCGAAACAGCACATCGGCCACGCCCCCGCCCTCGGTACCCGGCAGCCAAGCGACAACGAAGGCGTTCGACGCATTGAGTTCGGGGTTCACCCACATGGGTCGGCCCGTGAGGAAAACCGACACCGTAGGTATGCCTCGTTCCCGCAACTTGCACAGGATCGCGAGAGGTTCCGAGTCGAGCGCCGAATAGCTCAGGTGGTCGCGGTCGCCATCTCCTTCCGCGTAGGGGTCTTCGCCGAAGACGACGATGGCAACATCGGGCGGATCCTAGGCGAACTCGCCAGTCGGACTGTGTGTGGCGGCGCCACCGTGGTTGGCCGTGGCCTCGACGAATCCATCGAACAGCGACATACCGTTGGGGAAGTCCTTGTTGTCGTTCCCGGTACCCTGCCAGGTGAGGGTCCAGCCGCCGCACTGTTTGCCGATGTTGTCCGCGCCGTCTCCCGCGACCAGCACCTTGGTGTCGCGGCGCAGGGGCAGCACTCCTTCGTTCTTGAGCAGAACCAGCGACCGGCGAACGGCTCGCCGTGCCAGCGTGCGATGGGTCGGGTCGCCAACGCCCGTTCCCTCGACCGTGTCCGGACGCTGGGACGGCCGAGGACATGAGAACAGTCCGGCCCGCGCCTTGACCCGCAGGATGCGCCTGACCGCATCGTCGATCCGCGCCATGGGTACGACCCCAGCGGTCGTCCTGCGCGACCGCCAGCGTCGGTGCGAAGGTCCAGTCAATCCCCGTGGCGGCCACCTCCCGGGCGGTGGCAACAGCGATGGCTTCCATCAGGTCGCCGTCGCGTGCGGCCCCGAGGCCGATGTTGTGGGGAAACACGGTGGCACCGTAGACGTTCGAATGGCCATGGACCGCATCCGTACCCCAAAGGACGGGCACGGCGTGGTCCGACTGCGTGCTTCGCCGGACGGCGTCGTGGTATTCGTCGGCGAGAGCCCGCCAGTCGTCGACACTAGCGTGCTTGTCGCCGCCCGGGAAGCTGCCCCCGCCGTTCAAAATGGAACCCAAGGCGAATTCGGCAACCTCCTCGGGCGTCGCATTGGCGATCTCCGCCTGGACCATCTGGCCGACCTTCTGTTCGAGGCTGAGGCTACGCAGGCATTGCTCAACAGTGCGCTCGACCCGTCGTTCAGACGGGTGCGCGGGATCGAGCCGTTTGGCGCTCGCTTGCCATCGCGAAGCTATTTCACGCATCGGTGTTTGCACTTGGTCAAAGCAGGCTGGCGACGTACCACCCACGACACGTTACGGTGCGGTTGACAACCGTTGTCAACACTCGTCGAGCGATGTTCGCGAAACGTGCTTCGTTTCCGTGAGGCACCGGCGACCACAAGGGTCGAGCGGGCGACCACAAGGGTCGAGCGGGCGACCACAAGGGTCGCCCCTACGGCGTGGACCGTAGGGGACGGGCTTGTCCCGTCCCGGCGCGCCCTACGGGCGCGATCGAGAATGCTGCCGCATTCTCGTTCTCCCGAATCAATGCCTTGGGAATCCCGATGGGACACCGCGCGCCCTAACGGGCGCGATAGGGTCGCCCCTAGGCCGGACTCGCCTTGCAGTAGTGATCGATGAACCGCTGATGTTCGGGAAGCTGCCCGATCATGTTGGCGACCGTAGAGTGAATGCCCGAAAGGAACCGGGTCAGTTCGTCGTCGCTCATCATGTTGACGATCGGATGGTACTGCTCGGGAAGGAGACCCTGGCCGAGCATCACTTGGATCCACGAGTTTTCGCCGAACAACTCCGTCGGCACCTTGAACACCCGACCGGCTTGCCTGAACAGTTCGATGCGGTGCCGAAGCGAATCGGGTATGTCCATGGTGGCGCAATGGCGCCAGAACGGCGTATCCCGACGATTCGTGACGTGATAGTGCAAGACGATGAAGTCGCGCACGTTGTCGATCTCGAACTTCATCTGGTTGTTGAATTCGTCGACGTCGGGCTGCCGGATGCCGTCGTAGGGAAACATCTGCATCAAGCGGATGATGCTGCGCTGGATCAGGTGGATGCTCGTCGACTCCAATGGCTCGATGAACCCGGATGCGAGCCCCATGGCGACGCAGTTCTTGTGCCAGTGCCGGCGACGCTGCCCGGTGTGGAACTTGATGACCCGGGGCTCGGTGAGCGCGGCACCCTCGACATTGCCCAGCAAACGGGCCACCGCCTCGTCGTCGGACCAGTGTGCGGAACTGAACACCACGCCGTTGCCGACCCGGTGCTGCAGCGGAATCCGCCACTGCCAGCCAGCCTCTCTCGCGATGGAACGGGTGTAGGGGATCGGCGGCGCCTGGGCTTCGGTTTGCACCGCGACCGCTCCGTCGCACGGCAACCAATGTCGCCAATCCTCGTAGCCGGCGTTGAGGGTCTGTTCAATCAGGAGTCCCCGGAATCCGGTGCAATCGATGAACAGGTCGCCTTCGACGAGTTGGCCTGACTGCAGACGGATCCCCGTGATGTAGCCGCTTGCCGGATCCTGCTCGACGACCTCGATGCGGCCCTCCTGCCGCACGGCACCGTGCTCCTCGGCCATGCCGCGCAGGAATCTCGCGTACAGGGACGCATCGAAGTGGTAGGCATAGTTGAGTCCGTGGTTGGGCAGAACGGCGAAGCGATTGCGCTTGGCCGCGACCCATTCCTTGCAGTATTCGCCGAACTCCCGGCTTATGCCCATCTTCCGGCCCTTGAGCCAGAAGTGCTGGAAACCCGCCGCCCAGCTGTCTTTCCCCGTCCAGCCGAAGGAATGGATGTAGTGCTCGCCCACATCGCGCCAGTTCTCGAACGAGATGCCGAGCTTGAAGGTGCCCTGCACCGCCTTGACGAAGTCCTGTTCCTTGATCTTCAAGAGCTCATGCAGGGTGAGAAGCGTGGGAATCGTTGCCTCGCCCACGCCCACCGTGCCGATCTCGTCCGATTCGACCAAGGTGATGTCGAGCGTTTTGCCGAGGAGTTTCGCCAACGAGGCTGCCGCCATCCATCCTGCGGTGCCCCCGCCTGCGATCACGACCTTGTGGATCTTTCTGTGCTCCAAGACTGCCTCCGTTCCGGGGCTACCGGTTCAACCTGTTGAGCAGCAGCGCGCGCAACTGCCTTGCCCCTGCGTCGTCGAGCGTCGACAAGCACCCTCTGCCACGCTCGGGAATGTGCCGATACACCTCTTCATCGGCATCGAATACGTAGTGATTGAAGAGTCCGCGCCAAGCTTCCCGCTGCCGCTCCGGCAGATCCCGCAACGACAGGATGGCATGCATGAGGGCGTCGGTTGGCGACCCCATCGACGCAGGCGTCGTGCACCACCAATAGTTGATAAGCAGATTGAAGTCGGCCAACGACTCGATGTGATGCCACCACATGCTCGGTATACGGATGGCATCGCCCGGATGGAGCACCGTCGATCGAGCCTCTTTGAGCGCTTCTCGGAACCGCGGATGGCGCCTCAGGTCCGGATCATTGAAGTCCACCAGGCTGATGGCCTGACCCGAAGGCGTTGGATCGAGCGGCCCGACGTAGAGGTTGCCGATCTGATCCGGCGGCAGGAGCGTGAACCGTCTTGTCCCCGCCACCACGCAGGCCAGATTGTCCGGAAAGTCGAAGTGCGCTGAGATCCGGGTCTGGCTGCCAAGCCAGAAACTTGCCAGCGGATCCGGGACCGGCAACGCGACATCGTTGTCGGCACGAAAGCCGGGCAGCCAACTGTCGACCGGTGTCGAACCCACGTAGATGGTGGCAAGTCGGTCTTCGCGTGCCGATTCGGCGAGTTTGTCGAGAATCTGCGACAGGGGTGCCTTGCCGCGATCGAAATTGAAACCGGTGAAGTCCTCGTTGTACGAGAAACGCCCGTTGATCGACGCCTTGCCGATGTAGGCGGTTACCGGTGCATTCGTCCAGAACTTCGACAGGTAGCCCGCGGCGGCCGAAATCGAAGCGCTGCATTCCCGAACCGCCGGCCAATCCCGGATCAATCCTCGCAACACCACCGGTTCGGCCGCATCCAATACAACGTCCGGAACGACCCCATCCGCGCAGTTGATCGACTCCATACGCCGAAGATCCGCACCGGCGGCCATCTAACGGGCTTCCCGCTTGTTCTTCAGTTCGACGAGGCGCTCTATGTTGGCAAGGGACGCCAGCGCCATGAACATCGGCATCAG
>JAPOYW010000278.1:0-5714 GCA_026706425.1 Gammaproteobacteria bacterium | reverse complement strand
CCCCTTGTCGTTGAACTGGCCCAACGCCGCGCCGGACAACGCCTGCACCTTCTCCTCGACCAGGCAGTGAAACCCGATCAACTGGTTCCGGGTGCCGTCCTGCAATGCGATCTCGAACGTCAAGGCCTCGAGCAGATCGTGTTCCTGCAAGGCGGCGACGAACGCCTTGTTGTGCTCGATCCCCAGGTAGATCGTCTCGAGCAGGTTGGCGGCATTCTCCAGGAAGGGCGTCCTGCCGCCCAGGGGTTGGAAAAGGGGCTCGCCCATCTTGGTATTGACGCGCGGATGGTCCATGTCGAGGGACAGCACTCGCGTTCGCTCGCCCACGGCGTCGTCAGTGGACTCCTGGTAGCCGATCAGGAACGGTTCGCGTTGGATCATCGCGGGGATATACCCGGCGTGCCAGCCGTTGTCATCGAGAAACAGGTTCTCGCCCTGCTCGAAGCCGAACAGTGCGACGGGGTAGTAGCCCCCCCCGGCATCGTTCTGGAACAGGATCGGATAGTGGGCTTGAACATTCCGGAACTCGAACGGAAACGTCACGGCTCGCCGCGCGTTGTCGCCGGCGCGCCAGGACCGCTCGGTGATGACCCTCAGGTCCTGGTGGTCGACATTGTTCAACAGCGCAAAGTCAGCCACGGTTTTCTCGCTCCGTTGGGTGCCCGACGATGCCACACAATAGTGACCGATTGTCCGGCAGCACCTTCGCGAGGCGTTCCGACTTCGAACGGATGTCATGGAACAGGCGATCCGCCCGGCTGCGCGACTCGTCCGAGGACGACGTGTTTCGGACCTCGAACTTCGGGGCGAAACCCATCCCGTAGAGTACGTACTGGTAGCTCGCCGAAGGGAACAACTCGTCGACACGCGGTGCGTCATCGTGCCAAGGCGTTTGCTGCTGCCACATGGTCAGTTTGTCGCGCAAACTCTCCGGACACGACGAGAGTTCTCGGTTGTCGCGCCAGTACTCGTCCGTCCGGACGCTTGTGACGTAGTGCAGTTTCAGGAATTCGACGATTCGCTCCCAGTGATGGTGCATCTTCGAGTTGAAGCGCTTGGCGACGACTTCCATGATGTGACGGTCATGGGGCAACTGGGCCGCGACCATGGCCGCCGACTGTTCGATCAGCGCCAGCGCCGATGCCTCCAGAGGTTCGACGAAACCTGCGGACAACCCGACCGCGACGCAGTTCCTGTGCCAGAACACCGCACGGTAACCGGGTTCGAACGGTATCGTCCGGTACGACAGCGTGCCGACGTCAATTCCCGGCGACGTTCGCTCGACATAGTCCTGCAACGTCCCATGCGCCTTGTCGTCGTCGACATGCGCACTCGAGTGCACGTAGCCCACGCCTCGCCTGGTCTGCAGGCCGATATCCCAGACCCAGCCCGCCGATTGTGCTGTCGCATACGTCGCCGACGCGATTGGCGCATCGGGGCGCCCATAGGGAACCTGCACCGCGATGGCCCGATCATTGAACAGCCAATCCCTAACAGAAACCAATCGCACGCCGTAGTGACCACCGATCAACAACGCGCGTTGGCCCGTGCAATCGACGAACAGATCGCCTTCGAGGCGTTCGCCCGTGTCAAGTACTACGGCAGCGATGTCGCCGTCCGGTGCTGGATCTATACGTTCGACATTGCCGACGATGTAGGCCACACCGGTGCCCACGGCCTTTTGCTTAAGCAACGAGGCGAATCGGCCCGCATCGAGATGGTAGGCGTAGTTGAACGCGAACGCGTATTCCGGCGTCGTGGCCTGCTTGGGCGCCAAGCCTAGTTCGATCAACCTGGCCTGCGGCGTCACGAATTCGGCGAACGGCGTTTCCGACCCAGAGGCCAGCCAATACGTGGCTGGATTCAGACTCGCGTATTCGACCGGCAGGCTGAACGGGTGGCAGTACTCATCCCGCTCCCGCCGACCCGACCAGCCGTAGAAGCGCGTGCCCTGCTTGAAGCTCGCATCACACGTTCGGACGAACTCGGCTTCCGAGAGCCCCATACGCCGCAGCGTCATGCGCATCGACGGCCATGTGCCTTCGCCGACGCCGATCGTCGGGACATCCGGCGACTCGACTAGGGACACCTCGCGGCGAGTTCGTCGACACTCGGCGGCGACGACGTTGGCCGTAATCCAGCCTGCCGTGCCACCGCCGACGATTACGACCTTCCGGATTGCGCGGTTCATCGCCATTCAGCCGCTCGCGCCATGACGGCGAGCATTGCGAAATCGCACCGATGATACGAAAAAAACGGCTGCACCGAAGTGCAGCCGGAGAGGGGATACCTAGAGCTTGTACCTGAACCCGATGTTGTAGCGTGGACCCGCCTGTCCGGCGAACAGGGTCTGCAGGGGGTGGCGACCGTAGACGTGCGTCGTCTCGTCGGTGACGTTCAGCATGTCGACGTACACCTGCATGTTGTCCGTAAACCAATAGCTGGCGCTCATGTCCACCTGCTGGTAGGCGGCCACATGGGTCGGCGGTCCGGCGCCGACGTTGTTCTGCCCGGTGCCGGCGAGGAAATCATCACGCCAGTTGTAGGCCACGCGGACGCTGATGCCGTTCTTGTCGTAGAACGCAATCAGGTTCGCCGAATCGCTCAAGCCCGTCAGCACGAACTGCTGGGCCAGGCTGAAGTTGTCGTATCCCACGTCCGCATCGACGATCGTGGCATTGGCAATGACGCCGAACCCGCTCTCGCCGAAGTTGTGCTGCGCGACCACCTCCCAGCCCTTCATCGTGGCCTGTTCGATGTTGATGGGTATCGTGAGATTGAACGGCGCTGCCGGATCACGGCCTTGGACCCTGGTCTAGTCAGGGTCGAGCTGTAGGAGAACCGGCCGACCAGGCTGTCCGTCAGGTCGATCTTGAAGTCGACGCTGGGCAATTGTCCACCTCGCCGGGGAAGGTACGCCAGCCGCCAACGCTCGCGGTGTTTGCGCCGTTGTTGCGGTCCTGGCGTACGACACTCAAGGCAATGCCGACGGTGTCGTCGGCAAACGTGTTCGAGAACAGCGCCGAGATCTCGGGCGTCAATGCGCCGCCGTCTTCCGTCGAGGTATCGTGAAGTCCGCTGCCCGCCGCCGTGAAATTCATGCCGGGCGCTTCGAGCGGTCCGGTCGTGCGGATGTTCAGGGTGGCACCGATGCCCCCCGTCGGCACGTCGGTCGTACCGGTTTTGTAGACCTCCACCGCGGCGATGCCTTCCGAGGCCAGATTGCCGAAGTCGAAGGACCGCCCAAGGCCGCTGCTCGTCGGCATCTGGCGACCGTTCAACAATACGAGGTTGAAGTCCGGTCCAAAGCCGCGAACCGTGACCCGCGCACCCTCCCCGCGTTCCCTGTCGATGGACACGCCGGTGATGCGCTGCAGAGACTCCGCGAGGTTGCTGTCCGGGAAGTCGCCGATGTCCTCCGCGGTGATCGCATCGACGATCCCGTCGCGGTTCCGCTTCAGATCCATCGACTTCTTCAGGCTCTGGCGGATCCCCACGACCACGACCTCTTCGATGGGCCCGGCTTGGCTCGCCTGTTCCGCTTCCTGCGCCGAAGCGGCACTACTGGCGATGGCAAGCGAAACGGCGGCCGCGAGCGGCGTTTTCTTGAAGACTTCCCTAGGCATGCGGATCCCCACTACTGTGCCCCAAAGAATCCATCACGGACGTTTGCGCCGTGATGACAACGTTGTCAAAGCGCCCTGTAACTGATGTTGACAACGATGTCAAAGGCCGGTTGACTACTAGTCGGCCCGGCGCCAACGAACTGCATCGGCGACGACCACTTCTCCGGTTGTGCGATTCGATATCTCAAGCCGAACCTCACCGCCCGGAAGGTCGAACTCGCCAAGCTTGTTCCAGCCGGTTTCGCCAAGGGCTGCGTCGAAGTCGAGGTGCCATTCCCGCCCGGGCTTTCGGGAAGTCCCCGGCACAAATTCGGCGTTTTCGAATGCCCTCAATCTCATCTCCATGGAGCCCAACCGCGGGTACATGATTCGTTCCCTATCGCCTTCCCACCTCCCTGGGATGCGCCGCTCCGGCAGGTAGTAATCCAAGCGCCATCGGCCAGGGGCAAGTTCGACGGTGAAGAAGACCCGGTTGTCACCATCGCCAGACTCTGCCCATGCCACCGTCCTGCGGTACTCGCCCCAACCGGATCGGACACTCCTGCGAACCCAAGACCCTGCCTCGCGCGCTCGATCCGGTAGCCCGTGGTCGAGAGTCTTCGACCCGCTACGATAACGGTCAATCAGGCTCCAACGACTCGCACGCGTGGGCGAACTCTGCCACGTAAACCCGGGGTCGAGGTCGTCGACGACGATGCCGTCGACCTTGGGGGGAACCCAGGTACTCGGCCTTGTTCCAACGAAACCGACTGTATCTGCCGACAGTCGAGGTTCCGGGTCGGCCAGCACGAGTCGGATCTCCCGACGGTTCAAGGACAAGTAGGGGATCAGCCAGAGTTGGTTGGGTGGCGCGTCGTAGATCCTGCCGATCTCGACCGACGAGTTCCCCGGTACACGGACCGCCTCGCCCTCGCCCCACATGTCGTACCGGGCGAGTTGCAGCCAGCCAACCACCGGCTCTCCGTTGTAGACGTGCACGATCACCTGGTAGCGCGGCTTTCCAGCCTCGTCATCCGCTAGGCGGACGACTTCGGCGGGAGATGCCAGAAATCCCGGGAGCCCGGATTGACGCATCCACTCGTCGACGACGTCACCAAGACCAGCCTGGGCTTGTTCCGCCACCGCCAGGAAGCCGTCAACCGTAAAGGATCTGCCCGCATAGCGGCGACGCAATTCCCCGAGGAACGTCGCCGTTCCGTCCAACCCTGCCGCCCCCAGGATAACGCCTTCCATGGCGTTTCCCTTCAGTGACAACAGACTGAACGCGCGATGGGAATCGATTTGTCCACTGACCTGCGTCAGCGACGTGGTCCTGGCATCGTCCCATGCCCCGGCGTGCTGCGTCATGCGCAAAGCCGTAGACCCGAAGCGGCCCGACGCAATACCCGTGATCGACTCCCAAAGCGAAGCGCCGAAGTAAGTACTGGCGTCGTACGCGTGTGCGCTGAACCACACGGAACGGTCCGAGCCCCAAGGATTCAACGTACGGTACGCCAGGTCGCGCGTGATGGCATCCAGGGCTACGGCGCCAACACCATGGGGGCTCGACGAGGAAAGCAGATTGCCTGCCAGACCCTGGAAGACATTGCCGCCGCTCCAGTCGTTGAGGAATTGGATGATGAGGCCGTTCGTGATCTGATCGAGGCGGTCGTCGGTCGTCATGAACCGGTCGTAGTAGCCGGTGCGCGCGGTCGGCAGACCCTCTTCGCGCAGCACAAGCGTACCCGGCGCTCGCAGTGCGTCCAGTCGCCAGCCGCCACGGTAGGTTCGTAGTGACAACGGTACCTCGACGAGGCTCAAGGCGCGTTCTGGGTACTGAAGACCCGCACTAGCAAGTCGGGCAAACATCTCGGTCAGCCGTTTCGTGATCTCGTCGCCAGCCTCGGCGTAGTAGTAGAGATTGGGCAAGTGCTCCGCCGTGACGAGCAATTCCAGTTCAATGCCCTGCACGTCGACCGCTCTCCTTTCGAAGTCCGATGCGAACAGCGCCACTTCCTGGACGGGCGAGCTAGGCCGAAAACGGTGAGTCGTTGTCATGCCTTCACTCCGGGGCTGCCGACCGGGTCCGGCTACCGACCACTGGGGCGG
>JAPOYW010000408.1 GCA_026706425.1 Gammaproteobacteria bacterium | reverse complement strand
GGCGAGGCGATTCGAAACCTCGGCTCGACGCGCGCGGCGAAGGCCGCGACGACAGCCGTCGGCGCCGACGGCGGCCTCGCAAGGATGCACCCCGTCAGGCATCGTCCGAACGGTCCGAAGACGCGGCCCGGCCTCCAAGACGACAACGCGGCGCCCAGGCCGGCAAGGGGTCCGGCGGGAAGTCCGGCCAATCCCCGGAAAAGCCCGAGAAGAAGGGCCGGCGGGCCGATCAGCCGGGGTCCGATGCCGGGACGGGTAGAACCCGGGAGCGGGGTCCAACGAAATCAAACAACGCCCCTGCCGGGCCCAGCAAACGTAAGCCGCGCCGCGACCGGGCGTCGATCTCCAGCAGCGCCAGGCGGGACGGTCCCGCGACCGCGCGTCGGCCCACCGACGGCGCCGCACTGGATCGCGCCCCGGCACTCGATGCCGCCCAGGCCGTGGAGACTGACGACTCCGCGGACAAGGCGGCACCGCAAACCACCGACGTATCGACCGGCGAAGAAGCTCGACCTCAAGGCGTCGCCTCGGCTGGGAGGGCAAGCAACGATCCGCGGGAGCGAAAACGCCGGGTTCCGCCGACGCCGGTCGAGAACGACAACGCCGAACAGCCGCCGCCCACCGCAGGCGACAAACCGGAACCGGTGGCCGACCCCGTGCCGCCGGCGACCGAAGGATCCGACGAGCCGACAACGACCCCAATCGCCGACGCGGAACCGTTGGCGGCGACCCCGTCCGGGATCGCGTCTCTCGGTCGGGCAAGCAACGATCCGCGCTTGGCGCGGCAACATGCGGAGAAGTCGCTTAGCGAAGAGACCGATTAGCGGGGCACATGGCCGGACGAGTAGGCATCAATAGTCGACCCGAGTGAGAGCCTGTTACCGCGGTCATAGAGGCTAGCGCGTCTCGCGGGTACCCGAACGCGTCTCGTGGGTACACGAGCCGTCCAAGAGCGATTCGCGGCGCCTTCTGAAAAACTTGTTTCAAGGGTGCAGATGGGCGCTCGTCAAGAACGCTAGTCGGTACCCAGGACAACAGGCTCAAGCTCGAGCGCCACGCCGTACTTGCGGTAGACGTCATCCCGGATGCCGGTCGCCAGGGCGAGTACCTCGCCGCCGGTGGCCCCGCCCAGATTGACCAGCACGAGCGGCTGGCGCGGCCACACCTGCACCCGGTCTTTCCGCACGCCTTTCCATCCGGCCGCGTCGATCAATCGGGCTGCCGGTATCTTCCTTCCCTCGGTCCCGGCAGGAGCGGGGTAGTCGTCGATGTCGACCAGCGCCCGAACGGCATCGAGTTCCGCCTCGGTCACCATAGGATTCTTGAAGAAACTGCCGACGTTGCCGATCCGGGCGGGATCGGGCAGTTTGCGCCGTCGCACCTTGGCCACCGCGCCGGCAACGGTTTTTCGGTCCACCGTACCGCGGTGGTCGGCCAACTCGCTGGCAACATCGGGATAGTCCGCTGCCAGGGCCGCGCCGCCAAGGCGCAACGCGAGCCGTGTGATGACGTACCGGTTCGGGGCGTCCCGTTTGAATACGCTGTCGCGGTAGCCGAACCCGCATTGCGGGCCCGTCAGGGTCGAGTAGCACTGCTCTTGGCGATCAAAGACCGTCACCGATTCGAGGAACTCCGACAACTCCCGGCCGTAGGCACCGATGTTCTGCACGGGCGCGGCACCGGCCGAACCGGGAATGAGCGTCAGGTTCTCCAACCCGCCGATCCCCCGCTGCAACGCTCCGTCGACGACGGTCTGCCAGTTCTCTCCCGCCGCGGCCACTATCCGCCAGTCGTCGTCACCCAACCGTTCGAATGCGGTTCCGCACAGCTCCAGTAGTATCGCCACACCGGGCAGCCGGTTGCGCAACACCAGGTTGGAGCCCCCGCCGACGATGGTCGCGGGGATCTGGTGCGTATCCGCATGGACGAGTTGCTCGGCCAGGTCATTTTCGTCGTGGACCCGCCGAATGTCCTCGGCAATGCACTCGACCCGTAGGGTGTTCGGGACCTGACCGCCGTTCACGTGCGCACCGGCTGGACGGCGTCCTCCACCATCTCGCGGGTTCGCCGGAACGTGAAGCTCAAGCGTTCGCCGACCGGTTGTCTCGTCCCAGGCAGGCAATGCTTGTAGTCGCGCTGGCTGTTGCCCCACATCACCAGGAGCGATCCGTGACCAAGGACCGTGGCCGTACTGGCACCGCCGCCGCGTGGTCGCATTCGGAACACCCGTTCGGATCCGACGCTGATCGCCGCGAGCACGGGCGCCTCGCCCAGATCCGCCTCGTCGTCCGCATGCCAGCCGAGCATGTCCCTCCCATCCCGGTAGCGGTTGACGAGTACGTAGTTGAAACGCCATCCAACGGCCTTCGAGACCTCGGCAGCCAACCCTCGGATCGGCGGCAACCAGGTTCCGGCACGACGGTCGACGCCGCTGTAGCGGTACGTCGCACCCGGCTCGCCGTACCAGGCCGTGAGCCGCGGAGCGACGACAAGCCGACCGAACATGGGGAACCGTTCCTGCTGCCAGTTCGCGGCATCGATCACTTCGTCGAGCATTGCATCGGCTTGTCTTGGCGTGAGGAAGCCAGGGACGTAGAGCGTCTCGGTGATGCCGAGATCCCGGCCGGCCCGAGCGAGCCCGGTGGGCGGCGAGTAGGTCATGATGGTTATGATAGCGCCGCAGCCGCCGTCGAACGGCACGTTCTTAGACGGCGGCGGGGTCGAACGCGCAAGCCGACGAGACCGACCATTGAGTCGGACTGGTGCGTTCGCGGGAACGAGCAATACACGGGGAATTCATATGGACATCAAAGACAAGGTTGCCGTGATCACCGGCGGCGCATCCGGCCTTGGCCGGGCCACCGCAGCCGCCATCGTCGACGCCGGCGGCAAGGTCGCCCTGCTCGACCGCAACGCGGAACTCGTCGAGCGGACCGCCGCCGATCTCGGGTCGGACGCCGTCGCACATGCCGTCGACGTCACCGATGCGGACTCGGTCGCCGCCGCGGTGCACGCGGTCGTCGAACGGTTCGGCACCATCCACATCGACGTGAACTGCGCCGGAATCGGCACGGCCGGACGAACGGTGGGCCGCGACGGCCCGCTCGACCTACGGGCGTTCGACTTCGTGATCCAGGTGAACCTCGTGGGCACGTTCAACTCCCTGCGCCTGTGCGCCGCGCAGATGGCGAACAACGAACCCGTCTCCGAAGACGGCGAACGGGGCGTGATCATCAACACCGCTTCGGTGGCCGCCTTCGACGGCCAGATCGGCCAGGCGGCCTATAGCGCGAGCAAGGGCGGGGTCGTGGGCATGACGCTACCCATCGCCCGGGACCTGTCCCGAAACGGAATCCGCGTCTGCACGATTGCGCCGGGCATCTTCGAAACGCCCATGGTGACCGGTATGCCCGACCGGGTCCGCCTGCCCCTGATCGAGATGGTGCAGTTCCCCAATCGGCTCGGCACCGATGTGGAATACGCGCTATTGGCGCAGCAGATCATCGAGAACCCCTACTTGAACGGGGAGACCATTCGCCTCGACGGGGGTATTCGGATGCAGCCGAGGTAGACCCCGTCATCCGACGCCGCGCAGCACGTCGAGAACGCGATCGACATCCGCCGGCGTATCGACGCCGCCGGGCACCGGGGCCGCAGCCTCGGCCACCGCGATCGCGTGGCCGTGGTCCATGAGACGCAACTGCTCCAGGGCTTCTATCTCCTCCAGTCGACTGGGTGGGTAGGAGACGAATGCTCTCAGGGCCCCTGCGCGGTACGCGTAGATTCCTATGTGGCGTCGCCATGCGGTGCCTATCTGGGGCGGCGTACGCCCGAACGTATCCCTGTGCCAGGGAATCGGTGCCCGGGAGAAGTAGAGTGCGCGCCCGCGCCGATCCGCGACCACTTTGACGATGTTCGGGTCGAAGACATCACCGGGGGCGGTGATCGGCTCGCCTAGGGTCGCGACCTCGCACTCGTCGTCGATCAGCCCGGCCACATGGTCGATCACGACCGGCGGAATCAGCGGTTCGTCGCCCTGGACGTTGACCACGACCTCGTCGTCGGGCCAACCCTTGGCATCGACCACCTCCATGACGCGATCGGACCCGGAACGATGATCGTCGCGGGTGAGCGTCGCCTCGGCGCCGGACCCCCGCAACGCCTCCACGACCCGCCCGTCGTCCGTTGCGACGACGACGCCCGTCGCCCTCGACCGCAATGCTTGTTCCGCCACCCGCACGATCATCGGCTTGCCGGCGATGTCGATCAGCGGTTTGCCGGGCAGGCGCGTGGACCCGTACCGGGCCGGGATCACCACTCGATAGCGCACTAGTGTGCCGCTTCCGAGATAACGAGGCATGGAGTTCCATACGACACGTTGATGTGAAACATGCCTATGTTCCTGTTGTCTTGCGCCGGTGGCTTCCGAGACGATGTGAGCATTGTCACGTTAGTTCGGAATCTGAACACTAGGATTCGGCGGCCACGACGGTCGTATCGCGAAGGTCCACGCCACGGGAACGCAGAAGGTCCTCGAGGAAGTCGTCCACCGGTTCGGCGAACTCCATCTGGATTTCGAGGTACCAGCAATCGTCCTGCAGACCGTCGAGATGCTTGATCTTCTCCGCGTCTTTCTCGGTCACAACCACGGCTGTGCCCTCCCCCGCTTCGAGGTCGGCGCTCGCGAAGCGGTGGTGATCCGGAAACGTCCGCATGAACGGCGACAGGCCGATGGAGGCCAGCGTCGATTGAAAACGCTTTGGATTGCCGACACCGGCAACCGCTAGCACGTCGTTCCCGTGGCAGGCGATGAAGTCGTCGGGCGTCAACCGTCTGCCGGTCGCCAGGTTCACGAAGGCCGTCGCCCTGGCAACGATCCTCGAGGCAGCGGGTACGGCGGCGCAGGGTTCGCCGTTGGCCACCACCCAGTCGCAATCCTCCAGTCGGGAGGCCGGCTCGCGCAACGGGCCCGCGGGGAGACACAGGCCGTTGCCGAATCCCCTCGACCCGTCCACGACGGCAATCTCCACGTCGCGCTCGAGGGGATAGTGCTGGAGGCCGTCGTCGGCAATCACCACGTCGACGTCGCCCGTCTCCAAGAGTTTGCGTGCCGCCCGGGGTCGATCCGGATCGACGACCACCCGGCAGTCGGCCCGTCGCGCGACCATCGCGGCCTCGTCGCCGCAAGCCGCCGCCGGCGTCGAGGCCGTCACGTTGAGGGGATACCGCCCCCGCCCCCCGTACCCACGGGACACCACGCCCGGGCGTACGCCCCGGTTTCGCAACCACTGCGCCAGCCAGATCACCAGCGGCGTCTTGCCCGTGCCGCCAACGGTGATGTTGCCCACCACGACCACGGGGACGGGTGCCCGCCAAGACCGCGCCTTGCCCGCCCGGAAACGATTCCTGCGCCGTTTGGCCACCCACGCGTACAGCGCCGCGAAGGGCAGGAGCAGACGCGGCCAGAACCGCCTCCCGTACCAGGCGCGCACCAGCGGTTCGAACCAACCGCCCTGGGGGCGCGCGGCCGCGGGCACGACGGGGTTGTGCGCCGGGGGCGTCTGCACGGTGCCATTGCCGTCCAGATGCGAACGGTAGAGGTTGGCGTAGGCGCCGTTGGCGGCCATCAACGCCGGGTGATCGCCGCGCTCGATGATGCGCCCGTCGTCGACGACCAGAATGAGATCGGCCTTCTCCACCGTGGACAGACGATGCGCGATGACGATCGTCGTTCGATCGCGCATCACCTCTTCGAGGGCCGCCTGGATATGCCGCTCGGCGTGGGCGTCGAGAGACGATGTCGCTTCGTCGAGGATCAGTATGGGCGCGTCCTTCAGCAGCGCCCGGGCAATGGCGATCCGCTGCCGCTCTCCGCCGGACAGCAGTACGCCGTCGTCGCCCACCACGGTGTCGAGTCCGTCCGGCATCCGTTCGGCGAACACGTCCGCATGCGCCCGGCGCACGGCCGCATCGATGGACTCCCTGTCCGCATCCACCAAGCCCCCGTAGGCGATGTTGTTGACCAGGGTGTCGTTGAACAGGGTGACGTGCTGCGGAACGAGGGCGATCTGGCGACGCAGGCAGGTCAACCGGTACCGCGCGAGCGGTTCGCCATCGAGCAGGATCGCGCCCGTTGAAGGTTCGTAGAACCGTGCGATGAGGCTCGCGAGCGTCGACTTGCCGCTCCCCGACCGGCCCACGAGCGCCACCGTTTGGCCGGGCTGCACGGTGAACGATACGTTTTTGACCACGGGCTTGCCGCCGGCATAGCCGAACGACACGTCCTCGAAACGAATGGCCCCTTCCATCCGGTCGATGTCGAGGTCGCCCGCATCGTCCTCGGTTGCCTGGTCGAGTTGACCGAAGATGTCCACCGCCGCGGCAAGACCGCGTTGCAGGCGCGCATTGACATCCGAGAGCCGCTTGATCGGATTGGCCAGCAAGCCGGCCAATCCGAGGTAGGCGACGACCTCGCCCGACGACATGGTACCCGCGACTTCCGGACGGAGCAGCAGACCCACCAGCATGGCAAGTCCCCCGGCCGCCAGAAGCTGTATGAACTGCGCGCTGGTCGCCTTGGTCGCGGTCATCTTCAAGTTCTGGCGCCGGTTGGCATCGCTTGCCGACTTGAATCGACGCCTTTCGTACGCTTCTCCTCCGTACACCTTGACATCGCGGTAGGCGGCGACCGCCTCCGAAGCGACGTGGGTCACGTCCCCCATGGAGTCCTGAATGCGTTTGCTGATGCGCCGGAAACGGCGCGACGCGTAGCGGACGATCATCCCGACGATCGGCGCGATGACCAGGAAGATCAACGTGAGCATCCAGTTCAGGAAGAGCATGCCAGCCATCAATACGATGACCTTCAAACCGTCCTGAACAATGATCTTCAACGCGTCCGTGGTGCTGTCCCGCAACTGCGCGGCCGTGAACGTGAGCTTCGATACCAGGTGGCCCTGGGCGCTCTTGTCGTAGAAGGCGCTCGGCATCGCCAGCAGCCGGTCGAACAACTGCGAACGGATCACGTGAATCGCCCGGAACGAAATCCGTGACAGGAGATACTCGCCTGCGATGGCGCCGAGGCCGCGCAGCAGGGCGAGAACGAGCATCGCCACGGGAATCGCCCAAGCGAATTGGACGGCCCAATGCACCAACGCTTTGAAGCGACCATCGGTAGCCGGCGCGGCCTCGCCGTCCGCGGCAAATGTGTCGACGATGACGCCGAGCACGGTGGCGAATCCAGCCTCGCACGTCGCCGCCACGAGGAATCCCAGAATCGCCAACACGAAGTAGAACTTCTGGTCGGCGACGTAGCCGAGCAATCGCCGGTAGGTCTGCCAGTCCTTGGGATCGCCGGACTGCGCCGATGCGCCGGGTGTCGCCGGCTGCGTGACGTGTCGTTTCGCGGCGTCAGCCATCGTCCGCCTCGTCGTCGGGCGCGGGCGACGGAGCTTCCGTCAGAACACTCAGCTTCGTCAATCCCAATTCCCGGGCGGCGTCCATGACCCGTACCACGGTCTCGTGCCGGGCGTTGGCATCGGCGGCAATCACCAGCAACGGTTCCGAGTCGGCCGATTGATCCCGGGCCCGCGCAAGGCCCCGCAAGAGATCGGCGCGTCCGGTATCCGGTAGGGTTTGACCATTCACCGCGTAGTCCCCCGTCGCGGAGACGCGGACTTCGATTCCCACCGGCGCCGGGTCCACCGCACCCGAAGCATCCGGCAGGTCGACCTCGATCGCCGACGACCGAACGAACGTCGTCGATACCACGAAGAAGATGAGCAACAGGAAGATCACGTCGATCAAAGGCGTGATTTCGACCACCGCGAAGCCGCGTCCGCTACGGCGCGCACGGGTGAATTTCACCGCTCGCCCCCTTGTGCGTGGACCATTTCCACCAACCGGGCCGATTGGCGCTCCATGACCATCAGGAGATCGTCGACCTTGCGAAGCAGGTAACGGTGCAGGATGAGCGCGGGGATGGCCACCGCCAGACCGGCTGCGGTGGTCACCAGGGCCTCCGAGATACCCGACGCGAAAACGCTTGGATTGCCGATGCCGTCTTCGACCAGGACCCGGAAGACCTCGATCATTCCGAGCACCGTGCCGAGGAGCCCCAGCAGCGGGCTGATCGCCGCTATGGTGCCGAGTGCCGTCAGGTAACGCTCCATCTCGTGCACGGCCGTCGCCGCTGCACCCTCCATGGAATCCCTCATGGCTTCCCGGCCGTGTCGCGCATTGGCGAGCCCCGCCATGAAGATCGCGCCGAGGTGGCAAGGCGCACACATTTCGGCGACGCGTCCCGACTCCGCGCTGCCGCCTGCGAGTTCGCGCTGCACGTCGGCCAGAAGGCCCGGTGGCGCGACCCGCCGAACACGAAGCGACCACAGCCTTTCAAGGGAGATGCCGAGCGCCGCCACGCTGCACAACCCAATGGGGACCATCAGCCACCCGCCGGCTCGGATTAGCTCAAGCAGAGTGCAACCCGACGTCGTGCGCCGCCTCATTCGTCGAACCGGCGGCGATTATCGCCTGTCCTGACTAGGGGCGCGACCATGCTCGCTCCGGCGGTACACCAGGGCATCCGACCGTTGCCCGTCCCGGAGATTCCCCGCAAACTCCCCAAGCCACTGATCAGGTAGCGCAGGAGTCTTCCCCATGATCGAAGCCGTCCTCTGGGATTTCGGCGGCGTCTTCACGACCAGTCCGTTCGAGGCATTCAACCGCTTCGAAGCGTCGCGCGGGCTTCCCGACAATTTCATCCGGACGGTCAACTCGGCCAACATCCACGACAATGCATGGGCCAGGTTCGAGTCTTCGGAGATCGATGTCGACGAATTCGACGAAGCCTTCCGGCGCGAAGCCGAGGCACTCGGTCACAGCGTTCGCGGCAAGGACGTTCTGACCCTGCTTGCCGGGGAGTTCCGACCCCGTATGGCCCGCGTTTTGACCGAGTGCAAACGGCACTACAAGGTGGGCTGCATCACCAACAACATGAAGAACACACCGACCCAACCCGCACTGTCCGCACCGGCGCCGAACCCGGAACGCGCTGCGCGAACGGCCGCCATCCTCGACGAGTTCGACGTGGTCGTCGAGTCGAGCGTCGAGGGCATCCGCAAACCGGATCCCCGAATCTACCGGCTTGCCTGCGACCGGCTCGGCGTCGTCCCCGAGAACGCCGTCTTTCTGGACGACCTGGGCATCAACCTGAAGCCTGCCCGGGCGATGGGCATGATCACCATCAAGGTCGTTACGGAAGACCAGGCGATCGCGGATCTGGAACGGGCAACGGGGCTCAGGTTTCCCTGAGCGCTACACCTCGCCCGTTTGCACCAGCGACCGCACGTCGGCCAATGCAGGCAGCGAACTGGCTGCTCCGGCCCGCGTGACCGCCAACGCCCCGGCGGCCGATCCCATCCTCAGGGCGTCTTGCATCGACTCGCCACGGATGAGCGATGCCATCAGGTAACCGATGAACGCGTCGCCCGCCGCGGTTTCGTCGATGGCGGCTACTGCATAGGCCGGGAGCGTTTCCAGTCCCGAGTCATTTGAATAGACGAGGCCCGTGGACCCGAGGGTCAGCACGATGGCTGCCTTGGGCGCCCGCTCCGCCAACGCCGCCATGACCTCCGACCAGTCGTCGTCGACCGCAACGGCGCCCGCCAAGGCCAAAGCCTCGATCCCGTTGACGATGAGAAGCCGGACGCCCGCAAGGTCGTAGCCTGCCTCCCGGCCATCGACCGGCGCGACATTGAACGCCACCTGGCAACCGAGTTCGTCCGCCAGACGGAGCACCAGATCGAGATCGTTGATCTCGTTCTGCAGCAACAACCAGTCGTCACTAGCAATCTGCCCCAGGGCGGCGCGCATGTCGTCCTCGACGAGTACCCTGTTGGCGCCGCCGAAAATGACGATGGCGTTTTCGCCCGCCTCGTTGACCTGGATCACGGCGTGTCCGGAGGAACCCTCGACAACGCGCAGACACGACACGTCCACGCCTTCTGCAGCCAGGGCGTCCTTCAGCCACCTGCCGTCTTCGCCCACGCAACCCACGTGGACGACGTCGACCCCGGCACGCGCCGCGGCAATCGACTGGTTCAGCCCCTTGCCGCCCGGGAAGATCTCGTGCGTGGGACTGGACACGGTTTCGCCGGAACCGGTGAAGGCCGGAACCTGGTAGACATGATCGATACAGAGCGAGCCGAGGTTGACCAACTTGGGCATGCCGATGCTCCTAGGCGATGGACTGTCCGAGGATTCTACCGACACTCGTACCGGGTGCCGTGCCCACGGGCCGACACGGGGTGCGTGACCTAGGAACATTGATCCACGCTCTCTCCCGGGCCGGGATTCGCTACCATCCCCGATGCGCCGATTCGAAAGAGCGCGAAAGCCTCTCGACGACCAACAGGGGGTCCGACCAACGTGCCTTGGCTAGAGATCTGGATGGTGGTCGGGTTCCTGCTGGCCGTCTATTCGGTAGTCGCCAACGACTCGATTCAGACCCTCGGCACCTTCCTCGCGTCCAACGCGCAACGTCCCTGGTGGCTGCTCTGGATGTTCGCCGGCAGCATCCTGCTCGTGGTCATCTTCTTCGGTTGGTTCGTGAACGGCGGCGATCCCGCCTACGGCCGTCTGGAGAAGTTCCCCGTTCCCGAGGGCGGCGTGTCGTGGATCCATGCGATTCCGCCATTGGCGCTCTTGATCCTGACCCGGCTCGGCGTGCCGGTCAGCACCACCTTCCTGGTATTGACGGTATTCGCGGTCACGGGCGGTGAAACCAGCAACCTCGGGAAGATGCTCACCAAGTCGGGACTCGGCTACGTGGTCGCGTTCACGTCCGCCATCATCCTGTTCAGTCTCGTCTTCAAGCCCTTGAGCGAGTACTTCCACCGCACCAAGGGCCAGGAAATCCCCAACTATTGGGTGTTCCTCCAATGGGCCTCGACCGGCTTCCTGTGGAGCCAGTGGCTGATCCAGGATCTCGCCAACATCTTCGTCTACCTGC
>JAPOYW010000111.1 GCA_026706425.1 Gammaproteobacteria bacterium | reverse complement strand
GAACAGGTCACACCTCCTCCAGCCACCTTTCTCTGACACGCGCTCTCGTCAGCTTGCCGCTGGAATGCGACTATTCGTGTCGCATTCCGTCGCCAGCCTCCCTCCTGCCGAGTTTTCCAAACGCAACCGCTACGGACACGATTCATCAATTCAACTCATGCCCCTCGCGCTCCCGTTCGTTCCAGGGGCGTACGAAGGGCACATCACGGCGATACCACGACGGGACGATGTTCCAGATTGCGTGTGCGAGACGTGCGGCGCCTGCGGACGTGGGTTCCGCCCCCGCCTACGCTCCAAGGTATGGACAAACCAGCCGACAACGCCCCCAACCGCGTCCCCGGGTTCCCCTTCGACGCCATCTACAAGGCGCTATTCAGCGACCCCGCCACGGTTGCCGACATGCTGGAACGCTACCTGCCCGAGCCCATCGGCTCACTGCCCGCCGACCTGCCCCCCGCGCTAGACCTTCGTTCCCTGCGCCGGCTTCCCTCGGAGTGGGTCTCCCGGGAGTTCCGCCTTCGGCGCGGCGATCTGGTCTGGTGCGCCGAGATCCGCCCGGAGGCGATCCGAAGCGGCTGGCCGAAACGCCTGTTCATCCACCTTGAGTTCCAATCCGCCGACGACCCGGAGATGGCGCTGCGGTTCCAGGAGTACGGTGCCGAGCTGCTCCGGGAGCCGCGCCTCGGGCGCAGTCGCCCGCACCGGTCCCTGCGCCATCCTGTGCGTGGCGGTACACAACGGTCGGACGCCGTGGCGCGCGCCAACGAGCGTCGCGGGGATGGTGCGCCTGCCGCCCGTATTCGGCCCTGCGCCGCAGCCGCCAACCGCACTGGCACCGTTCTACCCTTGGGGCTACCATGCGCTGGACTTGTGGCGGCACCGCAGCGATGTGCCCGTAACGGGCAGCATCGTCTCGATGATCGTCGGGATCGAATACGCTGGTCACGAGCGCCTACCGGTCGTCCTCGGGGGACCGTTGCGCGAAACCGTTCGGGAACTGGGCCCGGGGCTGCGGGCGACCGTCGCCGGTTGGCTCCGGCGACTCGCGGAACGGTACGGGATCGAACCGGAGAAATTGGAGGAGCTGATGAGGCTTGAAGAAGTGCCGCCCGTCACATCGCGGCTGGAGGAGACCTTGGACGCCGAATTCGCCAAGGCGCGCTCGGACGGTTGGGCGCAAGGCCTGGCGGAGGCCAGGGCCGAGGAGCGCGCACTGCTCGTTGACCAGATTGCACTGAAGTTCGGCCAGCCGGCGGCCGAGGATCTCGCGGTACACTTAGCGGCGCTGGCGCATCCAGAGTCGCTGCGCCGAGCGGGCGCGGGCATCATCGAGTGTGACTCGGCGGACGAACTGCTCGCCCGAATCCGCGTGATTGCGGATTCCTAGTGTGCGGTCTCCGAATTAGGGTGACGAATCGAACGGCGTTGACGCTTGGACGACGGCCGGCAAATGGAGGATGTGCCGTCCTATAAACAAGCACTTAGGCTGTTTTCGCGTAGGCGGTGCATTGTGACCATATGTCACGCCAAATCCGAGACGGCACACTAGATCGTCGGTCGTCTCGGCAATATGGGCCGGTGCGGAGTCGACGCCGGACCTGGATGAGCCGGGTAGCGTCCCGAATCGACCTGTTCGTCCGGGTTGAAATCAGGCGACCAGACGACTAGCCACGGCCTCCCCGCGCAATGCGCGTACGCGACTCGCGAGTTCACCGATCCGGGCATGCAAATGGTCAATGGACCCAGACAGATCGAGCACTGCAACCTCGAGCGCCTTGGAGCGCGTCATAACACTCCTTGACCCTCTCGGGACCGGTATCGGCTCGAAGGTCATGCTCCCTCTCCTCCCTCAAGGCCGGAACTGAATCACCCGAGGCTTCAACCGCTCCGGCAGCGTCACCAGCCGCCACGCCGTCTCCAGCCACTCGCACACGATTCGCCGCGTATCCCGCGGGTCGATCAGCTCCTCGATCTGGAACCTAGAGAGCGGCCCGACCGGCCCACGGGCGCTCTCGATGCGGGCCATCAGTTCGTCGCGCAACGCCCGGGGATCCTCGGCTTCGGCCAGTTGGCGCTTGTAGGCCGCCTCGATTCCGCCTTCCGGCGGGATGCCGCCGACGTCGGCGGCGGGCCATGCGACCCGGGAAGACACCTGTGATCGCGGCGTCGCGTAGTTGTTGCCGGCGACGCCGAAGCTGCGGCGCATCACCACCGTGAAGATCGGCACCGTCACCTGGGAGAAGGCGACCATCCATTCGCCGCCGCGGCGGATGGTGCCGGTGATCTCGTGTTCAAGACCCACCGCGAAGCCGGGGTTGTCGACCAGGTTCAGCACCGGCAGGTGGAACAGGTCGCACAGATCGAGGTGGCGCGTGAGCTTGCTGCAGCCGTCGGCGGTCAACGCGCCGCCATTGGCGTGTTGGCTGTCCGAGGCGATGACGCCCATGGGATGGCCGTTCATGCGCACGAAGCCGGTGATCTGGTCGGTGCCCCAGAGCGGGCCGATCTCGAAGAACGAGTCCTTGTCCCCGATCAGCCGGATCGCCTTGCGCGCATCGAAGGTCGTGGTGCGCTTGCGCGGGATCAGCGTGAACAGTTCCTCCTCCCGGCGCTCCGGCGGGTCGTCCGTTCTCGTCGCCTTGAGCGGCGGTGTCTCGTACACGGAAGACGGCAGGTAGGACAGGAACCGCCGGGTGAGTTCAGCGGCTTCTTCCTCGGTGTCGGCGAGATTGTCGACGGAACCGTTGCGGCAATGGATATGCCAGCCGCCCAGATCCTCCTTGGTGATGTCGTAGCCCATGGCGTGGGCGACGACCGGCGGCCCGGCGACGAACAACTGTGCGATGTCGCGCACCATCACGGAGAAGTGGCCGAGCACTGCTTTCGCCGCGCCGATGCCGACCACGCTGCCGAGCAGCATGTTCACGACCGGCACGTTGCCCAGTTGGTCGGTATACATGGCGCTGCCCAAGTGCCCTGGTAGGAACGAACCGCCGCCGCCGGCGACGCGGGGACGGCCGGCCTTGATCGCGCCGCGGCTTTCTTTGGCCTTGCTCTCGCCTTCCTTCTTCTGCGCCGGCACCATGGAGGCCACGCTGCCGCCGCCCGAGGATCCATCGAGAAGGCGGATGGACGGGGTTCTCATTTCGATGGAAAGGCGGTCGATGTAGCCGCTCTTCGCGCCGATGGCACCGTCGGAGTGGCCGCCACGGGACGTGAAGTCGTCGGCGCAGACCACCACGGATCGACCTTCGATCCGACCCGAGCCGCCGACGTGGTTGGCGGGAGTGAACGCCGTGACGTTGCCGTCCTCGTCGTAGGACGCGAAGCCGGCGACGCTGCCCACCTCCCGGAAGGTGCCGTCGTCCAGCAGCAGATCGATGCGTTCCCGGCAGGTCAGCTTGCCCCGGCGGCGCTGTCTCACGACGCCTGGGTCTTCCGATCCCGGTGCGAGGCGTTCGTGCGCCAACGACTGCATCGTGGCGACGTCCTCGAGCAAGTACGCCCAGGTGTCGTCGCCGACGTCTTCCCGGGTGCGTTCCGCGCCGGCCTTCGGCTCGATGACCGCGAACACTTGGCCCGCCTCGACGCTGTCCCCCGCGCTCAACGGTTGAACTGCGGCCACGGTACCGTCGCAGGGAGCCGACACCTGCGACTCCATCTTCATCGCGCTGATGACGATCAATGCCTCGCCGGCCTTGACGGCATCGCCCTCCTGCACCCGAAAATCCAGCACGGAACCGGCCATCGGACAGGCGACCGCCTCCTGCCCCGTTTCCACCTCAAGCGCGGCGACGGCAGGATCGACGGTGGGGGCAACGCCGGCGCCGGAGACCGTGGATACGCCCATGACCGTGGCCTGCTGCTGCAACAAGGCCAGTGCCCCGTTGCCATTGCCGTCGAGCGCGGGCACCAGCAATGTCGGTTCGTCGGACAACAGGGTCGTACGCGCATCCCCGGTTCGCACGGCCGGATGCGCGAGAATCGCCTTGAGCTGCTCGAGGTTCGTCGCAAGTCCGCCGATGTGGAACTCGTCGAGCGCGCGCCGGGTCCGGTCCACCGCGGCGGCGTACGACGAACCCGCCGACGACGAACTCGACGCGATCACCTTGGCCAGCAGCGGATCGAACTGCGGTGGTGGCGCGTAGCCCACGTAGCCGTTGCCGTCGACACGGACACCGGGACCGGTGGGTTCCTTGTAGGCAATCAATGTGCCGGCACCGCGTGCCACGACACGTGCCTGCACCGCGAAACCCCGGGGTGCGCCGACAGCCTGTTGGTTGTCCAATCCCAAGGATGCAAGGGAGGCCCCGGCCGCGATGTGAAACTGCGCCTCGACGAGGTCGACACCGGTCACCTGTTCGGTGACGGTGTGCTCGACCTGGATGCGCGGATTGCATTCGATGAAGTAGTGCTCGCCGCTCTCCGGCGCGACGAGGAACTCAACCGTGCCGGCGTTGGCGTAGTTCGCCGCCTCCATGAGCCTGATGGCGTCAGCGAGAATGCGGTTCCGGAGTTCCTCGTCGAGACCTGGCGCGGGCGCGGTTTCGATGACCTTCTGGTTGCGCAACTGCACGGAGCAATCGCGTTCGTGGAGGTGAAGGACGTTGCCTTCGCCGTCCGCGAGAATCTGTACCTCGATGTGGCGCGGACGGACGATTAGCTTCTCGATGAACAGATCGCCGTTGCCGAATGCGGCCGCCGCTTCGCCTCGGCAACGTTCGAACGACTCCGCCATGGCCTCCGGTTCGTCGACCACGCGCATTCCGCGCCCGCCGCCCCCGCCTGCGGCCTTGAGCATGACGGGATAGCCCAATTCCGCCGCCACTGCCGACGCACCATCCGCGGATTCGAGCGCTTCGCCGCTGCCAGGCACGACCGGAATGCCGAGCGACGAAGCCAAGGCGCGGGCCCGGACCTTGTCGCCGAACAGCGACAGCGCATCTGGCGACGGGCCGATAAACGTCAAACCGGCTTGTGCGCACCGTTCCGCGAATTCGGCGTTCTCGGCCAAGAAGCCGTATCCCGGGTGGACGCAGTCGCAACCGCTCTCCTCGGCGATTCCGATCAGCGCCTGGGCATCGAGATATGCCCCGACGGGGTCGTCGGCCGATCCGTTGCCGATCTCGAAGGCGGCGGTCGCGATGCGCGTGTGCAGCGACAGCGCGTCCACGGGCGAGAACACACCCACGGACTCGACCCCGAGGGCGGACGCGGCTTTTGCGATCCGTATCGCGATCTCGCCGCGATTGCTGATGAGGACTCGTTGGAACATGCCGATACCGTCCGACTCAAGGGGAACTTGCCATCATAACGCGGGCAAGAGGACGCAAGAACCAATCCACGACGGCAAGCTGGCGGCGTGCGTAGGGGCGTGGTCGGGATGTGAATGCAATCGACAGGCATATAATGCCGACATGGCCTTCAACCGGCAGAAAACCGATGAACTTTCGACCCACAGGGACCGGGATGCCACGCCGTTCTTCGCGGGAAGGGTCGATGAAATCGACCAGTTCGACCGGGCGCTGACGGAACTCGGATCTCAACCCGGTGAGCAGGCGGTGTTCCGCATCTATCAAGGCGCGCCAGGATGCGGCAAGACCGCGTTGCTCCACCATCTTCGGGAAAACCGTGCCGATGGCGTGGTGTTCGTGAACGTCCAAGAACGGCATCTGTCCAGCGAAACCGCGTTGATGGAGAGGGACCGGCATGTTGACATCGAGGAAGTCCCGCTCGGCAAGAGAATCGTAGCCAGAGCCGTGCGGACGCTGGGTTCGCGTTTTCGGGTTGGTGAAACCGCCGAGGCATTGAGCGACGTGATCGCGGATGGCGCAGCCGATCGGATTGTGCTCTACATGGACGAGGCTCAGTCCGTGGGTCCGTCCGAGCGCCCCGGACTCGCGGCTCTACATCGGGACGGAATAGGCATCCCGACCGTCTGCCTCTTCACCGGCCTGGGCCACACGGCCAACCGTTTTCGACAGATTGAAGGGCTGTCGCGTCTAGCAGCCAACGCCATCGTGAACATGGGTGCGATGACCGAGCAAGAGTGTGCCGAATCGACAAGGAAAATGGTCGGCACCCTTGGCGCGGACGGCGACCGCGAACATGCCGCCCAAGTGGTGGCGAAGCTCTCGTTGGGCTGGCCCCAACACCTCAAAGGCGCCCAGACGGCACTGTGCCGGGAGTTGCTGCGGACGGACGGGGATTTGGGCCAAATAGACTACGGGCGCGTGCGGTCAGAGTCCGACCGGAACCGGCGCGAGTACTACAATGCCCGCCTGTCCGCCTCTGTCCTGGGAGTCCACCGTCCCTTCACGGCGAGGGTCGTTGCCACCGTACAACGACAGCAGCCGGTCGATCCGGGCGATCTGATCGGGCTATGCGAGAAGCGTCTGGCGAGCCTGCAAGGCGCGTATCCCGGCCTTAGGTCCGTAACCGGAAAAGAGTTCGCTAACGCGCTGGTTGAGCGCGGTGTCCTGTCTCCTCGTGCCGACGAGCGCTACGAGGTGGCGATCCCTTCGATGGCCGAATGGCTGGCGGGCCTGATTCCGAGCCCCCCACCGGCCTAGTCGATCACCTTGTTGATCGGGTATTCCACGATCCCGGTGGCGCCGGCCTTCTTCAGTTCCGGCACGATGACGCGGACCTGGGCCTCGTCGATGATCGTGCTGATCGCTACCCAGTCGGGGTCGCTGAGGTGCGAGATCGTGGGATTCTGAAGGGCCGGCAGGATGGCCGTCACCGCGTCGAGATCCTCGTTGCGGACGTTCATCATCAGCCCGACCCGGCCTTCGGCGGCGAGGCAGGACTCGAGCATGAGGCCGATGTTGTCCAGCTTGGTCTTTTTCCACGAATCTTGGCAGGCAGCGCGGTTGGCGATCAGCCGGGGCGTGCTGGTCAGCACCTCCTCGACGATCCGTAGGTTGTTAGCGCGCAGCGAGCTGCCGGTCTCCGTGATCTCCACGATGGCGTCGGCGAGCCTCGGAGGTTTGACCTCGGTCGCGCCCCAGGAGAACTCGACGTTCGCCGTCACGCCGTGTCGGGCGAGAAAGCGTCGGGTCAGGTTGACCACCTCGGTGGCGATTCGCTTGCCTTCGAGGTCCTTGACTGTCTGGACCGGCGAGTCGTCCGGTACGCAGAGCACCCAGCGGCTCGGCCGGCGACTGACCTTGGAGAACACGAACTCGCCGAGTTCCTCGACATCGGCACCGGTCTCCAGCACCCAGTCGTGGCCGGTGATGCCCGCGTCGAGCACGCCCTGCTCCACGTAGCGGGCCATCTCCTGGGCACGCACGAGTAGGCAATCGATCTCCGGATCGTCGATCTCCGGGTAGTAGGAGCGGTTCGGGAACGAGATGCGGTAGCCCGCCTGCTCGAACAGTTCCGCGCAGGCGTTCTGGAGGCTCCCGGAGGGGATACCGAGGTTCAGGACGTTGCCCATGGTCACTTCTTGTAGACGTCGGCGGGATCGAAAACGCGTTCGGCGATCACCTTGGCACCACCCGTGTCCGGGTCGATCTCCCGGAAGAAGCAACTGCGGTAGCCCTTGTGGCAGGCGGCGCCGCCCACCTGCTCCACCTTCACGAGCACGGTGTCGGCATCGCAATCGTAGTAGATCTGCTTCAAGTGCTGCACGTTGCCGCTCTCCTCGCCCTTGCGCCAGAGCTTGTGCCGGGATCGGCTGTAGTAGCAGACGCGACGGGTGGCGAGCGTCTCGGCGTAGGCGGCGTCGTTCATGTAGGCGAGCATCAGCACGGCGCCCGTTTCTGCCTCCTGGGCGATCACGGGCACCAGTTCGTTCTTCGAGAAGTCGGGGCCGTCCATGGGCTCACTTCCGCGCGGGGCTGCGTTGGAAAGCGGCGCATCATAGCAGCCAGCGCACTGAGTTTGGGGCGTCCCCCGGACCACCCTGGGATGGATCGCTACACGACGGCCTCGAACAACTCCAGGTCCGGATGACCGAGGTACGTGCCCTTCGGGGCGCTGCGCTGCGCATGCGCCTTGCGGAAGTGCTCGGATTGGGTCCAGGCCTCGAAGGCGGCGCGTGATTCCCAGATCGTGTGCGATGCGTACAGCACATGATCGTCCGCCTCGGTTCCCTTCAGCAACGCGAAGGATTGAAATCCGGGCACTTCCGACAGGTAGGAGTCGCGCTCCCGCCAAAGTTGCTCGAAGCCCGCTTCGAATCCACGGGCGATTCGGAAGCGATTCATCGCGACGAACATCGTTGTCTCGGTTTCCTGCAAATCCATGTTGTTCCTCCAAGTTTAATCAGCGTAGGACGACGAGGCGACCAAGGCCGTCGTGCCATTCGATCCGCACCGGTGTCTGATAGACCCGGCTCAACAGCTCGCTCGTGAGGACTTGGCCAGGCGGTCCCCGGGCAGCAACTTCGCCTTTGACAAGCAGCACGACGTGGTCGGCGAAGGCCGCCGCCATGTCGATATCGTGCAACACCACCAAGACGCCGACGTTCCGGGACGTCGTCGACCGCGCAAGCCCCAGGACGAGGGCTTCGTGGCCCAGGTCCAGGTTCGCGGTGGGTTCGTCGAGGAGCATGTAGCGCACATCGACACGGCCGCCACTTGCATCGCGCCAGATCTGCAACAGCGCGCGAGCGAACTGCACGCACTGGCGCTCGCCCCCCGAGAGCGTCCTGTACTTCCGTCCGAGCAGATGACCGATCTGGCACTGCTCGATGACTTCCGCCGAGGCGTCGTCGTAGTCGGCCGGTTCCGCGGGATCGGGAATCCAACCCATCGCCAAGATCTCGTCGACGTAGAAGTCGAAAGCCATGGCTGCGGATTGGGAAACCACGCTGCGCAGACGCGCCTGTTCGCGGACGCTTAGGCTCTCGAGCGGCAGACCGCCCGCACACACCGATCCCAGGTCGGGTGTCAACTCGCCGCAAAGGAGGCGCACCAAACTCGATTTGCCGGCACCGTTCGGCCCCACCAAGGCGGTCACGTGGCCGGGCACGATTTCCAGCGACGCATCCGACAGCACGCGCTTCGCGCCAAGTTCTAGAGACACGTTGTCGGCGCAGAGCGTCATCGCGGCCGCTCCCGAGCGATCAGCCACAGGAAAAACGGCGCGCCGAGCGCACTGGTCACGAGGCTCACGGGAATCTCCGCAGGGGATGCCGCCGTCCTTGCCAGGGTGTCGGCGAGGATGGTCAACGTGGCGCCCAGCAAAGCCGCGCCGGGCAGAAGGTGACGATGACCCGCGCCGATCGCCAGGCGCACGAGATGGGGTACGACGAGTCCAACGAAGCCGACGATCCCCACCAGGGCCACCCCTGCGCCGACTGCTGCCGCCGAACTCAGGACAACACCCCGCTTGAGCCTCCGTACGTCTACGCCCATGTACAAGGCCTCGGCCTCGCCGAGTTGGAGCAGGTCCAGGCTTCGCGCAACCAGGAGAATCGGCACCGCAGCGGCGAGCATCAGGAAGACAGCCGGTGTCGTCGTCGGCCAGGTTGCCCGTCCGAAACTGCCCATCATCCAGAACGTGAGCGTCCGCAGACCCGCGTCGTCACTCAAATACTGGAGGACCCAACAAGCCCTCCGCTGACAGGGCGCGCACGTAGCCCACGGACGGGAACTCGCGCGCCGCGACCGGGAAGCTGGAAGTGCTGTCAACGGCGACAATGCGATCTTCGGCGCCCAGGAAGTAGATGATCTCCGTGATCGATCCGCCGGCCACGGCGATCCGCGCGCTGTCCGCGCGTTCGCACTTGGCCGCGGCGGGCAACGCGACGACGATCAGCCACGCGGCCAGGACACGCATCGGCATGCCGTCTAGAGTTCGATGCGGAACGTCAGGCCCGCGTTGAAGCCCGGCTGGGTAAAGCGCGCCGGCGCGTCGTCTCCGATTCCGGCCGTATCCGCCCAGCGGATGTAGGTCTTGTCGGTCACGTTGAACAAACCCGCATTCAGGCGAACGCGCCGGCCGATGTTCAGATGCGCGAGCACATCGACGATGCCGTAGCCCGGGGACGCCAGCCGGGGGGCGGACTCGTCGATGTCGGCTTCGTCCTTGCCCGAAGTCAACGTCCAGACGACTTCGGCGCCCCAGCGATCGTCCGGCGCATCGAAGCCGATTCCCAGGACGGCACTCAACGGATCGACGCTGTTCAACGGCGCCCCGGTGTCCCGATCCTCGCCCCGCGCGTACGCCATCGCGAACCGCGCGGACACCCCGAGGGGCAGATCGAGTCCGCCGCCGACTTCCAGGCCGTCGATTTCCACCGACGGGCGGTTGATCAATTGGAAGGTGAGCATCCCGTCGGCGGGGTCGATGCCGCGCGATCCCAGGAACTGCGGGGCGATGGCGAACGACTCGATGAAGTTCTCGTAGGTGTTGCGGAAGTACGCCACCCGGGCATTCAGCACCGACGCTACGATCCGGGCGCCGATTTCCAGGCCATCGCTTCGTTCGGACTCGAGGTCCGGGTTGGCGATGGTCTTGTAGCCGCCCAGGAAGTTGGTGAAGCCGACGTTGACGTCGTCGTAGGGCGGTGCGCGAAAACCCTGGCTGAAACGTGCGTAGGTGGAGACCGTGTCGGTAACGCTGTAGAGCACGCCGATCTTCGCCGTCGCCTGGGAGTCCTCGTAGTCCTCCGGCGTCGGCGACCCCGGATTGCCCGCCAGGTAGATGTCGTCCGCTACGGCATCCGCATCGAACCAGCATCGAATACCTCGATGGCAGCGCGCGTTTGCCGGGCGACGGCACGGTAGTCGCCGACGTCGAAGCCAGTCTCGCCAGCGCCCGCACGGCGATCATTGCGTTTTCGGTTTTGCGCAAGGCGTCGATCGGGCGGATGAACGCCTATTTCGGTGCCGGGGTAGGCCGCGCCGTGGTCGTCGTGCGCGACGTCCGCTTTCGAGCGGATTACCGTTCCGACTCCCCGGCGCAGTTCGACCCGCCTCTGTCGTTCTACGACAGCCACCAAGACGAGAACCTGGCCGACCGGACCAACGCCTTGTTGCTACACGGCGGTGCCGACAATCGGGTGATCGAAGGGCTAGCTCTCGGCGGGAGACTTACGTCATGACACAGAGG
>JAPOYW010000425.1 GCA_026706425.1 Gammaproteobacteria bacterium | reverse complement strand
CTGGTTCGGCATCATCGTGGTCAAGATGGCGGAGATCTGCCTGATCACGCCGCCCATCGGCCTGAACTGCTTCGTCGTGGCCGGCGTCGCCCGGGAATTGCGGACCGACGACGGCGCATCCCTCGCCATTCCCCTCCAGGACGTGTTCCGCGGCATCGGCCCGTTCTTCGTCGCCGACGTGCTGACCGTCGCGGTCTTGCTGGCGTTCCCCAGCATCGTGCTCTGGCTGCCGCAAACGATGGGGTGACCGTGGTAGGTTGTCCGAAACTCGCAACAGCGAGCCGGACCTCGGAAACCATGAGCCCGCCAGCACCGAATGCAGTGCCCCAGCCACCAAGCACGCCTCCACCACCCGGCGGCATTCCGCCGGCGATATCCACGGCAATCAAAGACCGTCTACACGAGCTCGAACACGAGAACCGAGTGCGCATCCTCCTTGCGATCGAATCCGGCAGCCGGGCGTGGGGTTTCCCTTCGCCCGACAGCGACTTCGACGTACGCTTCGTCTACGCCCACGACATCGACTGGTACCTGTCGCTGGATACGCGGCGCGACGTCATCGAGCTACCCATCGAGTGCGATCTGGACATCAACGGCTGGGACATCAGGAAGGCGTTGACGCTGTTGATCAAACCGAACCCGGTGCTGTTGGAGTGGCTGCAGTCGCCCATCACCTACCGAGCCGATGAGGGCGTCAAGAGCCGGCTCATGGCCCTTGCCAAGCGAACGGCCCACCGGCGGCCATTGATGCATCACTACCTTCACCACGGTCGGGCACAGTTTCGCGACCACATCGATGGGAGGGACACCGTTTCCCTGAAGCGTTACTTCTACGTCGTGCGTCCTGCCTTGGCGCTTAGGTGGATTCGACAACACCCCGACCGTCTCGTGCCGATGGCGTTGCCTCAATTGCTCTCCGGCCTCGCCATGCCGGGGCATGCCGTCAACGCCATCGAGGATCTGATCGAGAGAAAGGGCCGCAGCCGCGAACTTGGCGAAGGGAAGCGTTCCAGCGTGCTGGATGAACTTGCTCTTACCGAGTTCGAACTCGCCGAGCGAACGGCCCCGGAACGTACGCCGATACCGGCGGACCTTCTGGACTCTGCGAACAGCCTGTTTCGCCAGTTGGTCGGGGCACCGTGACCGCGCTCATCACCCACGACGTCTGTCTCGAACATGAGATGGCTCCCGGTCATCCGGAGTGCCCGGAACGTTTGTCTACGGTCCTCCAACACCTCAAGGAGATCGGAATTCTCGACGATGTGGATGTGTACGAGGCAAGCCATGCCCGGCGTCCAGACCTAGCCAGGGTCCACGCCGAGTCCTATCTCGATGCCCTGGATCGGGTCGTCCCCGCATCGGGCCTCCTCCAAGTGACACTGGACACAGCCATGGGACCGCGATCCCTGGACGCCGCCAAGGCCGTCGCGGGGGCCGCCGTCGATGGGGTCGGGATGGTTCTGACGGAGCGGGAACGGCGCGTGTTCTGCGCGGTGCGGCCGCCGGGGCACCACGCCGAAGAATCCGCGGCGATGGGGTTCTGCTTCCTGAACGGCGTCGCCGTCGCCGCGATGGCCGCGATCGAAGACGACCGGGTCGACCGCGTCGCCATCCTCGACTTCGACGTCCACCACGGCAACGGCACGGTGGCAGCCTTCATGGACAATCCTTCCGTGCTGGTGTGTTCGAGTTTCCAACACCCCCACTATCCCTATCGGTACTTCGATGTGGACCGACCAAACATCGTCAACACGCCGTTGCCTGCGGGAACCCAAGGCATCGAGTTTCGGAACGCGCTGGAACGGGACTGGCTGCCGGCGCTCGACGACTTCAGGCCGCAGTTGATTCTCGTCTCCGCCGGTTTCGACGGGCATGCCGACGACCCGTTGGGCAACTTCCTCTTGACGGAGGACGACTTCACGTGGGTGACCGGGCTCATCACCGACGCCGCGAACCGCCTTGCCGGAGGACGAATCGTCTCCGTTCTGGAGGGCGGCTACGACCTAGACGCGCTTGCCCGTTCTGTCGCCGTGCATCTGGAGGTCTTGGGAAGTCGTTCATCGAAAACGTGAGCAAAGCGAGACCCACGCCACGCGGGACTCGTTAAGTTGGGACGTTTGCCAACACCGGACCGGCCATGATCAAAAAGCCACTCGCCCTGGCGTCCGTCGCGATCTTCGCGTGGACGACTCTCGGGGCCGAACTCGCCATCGAGGAAATTTTCGTCACCGCGAGCCGGATCGGCAGCGTGGATCAGCGGGTGGTGGTCATGGGTGAAGACGAGGTGGACGAGGCGTTCTTCCACGCGGCCGACGCGCTTCGTGTGTTGCCGGGTTTCGCACTGTCTACCAACGGCCATCGTGGCTCGCTGACCCAGGCCCGGGTGCGGGGAGCGGAGTCGAATCACCTGCTGGTACTGCTCGACGGCGTGGCATTGAACGACCCGGCGCTCGGCGCCGAGTTCAACTTCGGGGCACTGGATTTCGCCGGCGTCCAGCGTGTCGAGTATCTCGCCGGCCCGCAGAGCGCGATCTGGGGCAGCGATGCACTCGCCGGCGTGCTGTATCTCGACACGACTCCTCGCCGGGACGCGAGCCGCCTCGCGCTCGGTGCCGGCTCGCACGGCACCGTAGACGCCGATGTCGAATTCGCCCGGGTGTCGACGGACCGACATGCGGCGGTTGCCGTGGGACGAGTCGTCAGCGACGGAACGAACCCCGCCGCGACGGGCGACGAGGACGACGGCTTCGCCAACACGACGGCGCACGTCAACTTTGGCCGAAGTTGGAGTCGATGGCAGGCCTCGGTCGCCGCACGGTTCACCGACACGGACGTCGACTACGACCCGACCCCGGGACCACGCTACCTGCCGGCAGATGGCGACCGGAACGCCCAAGGCCGGAGTGGAGTGGTTCATGGCGCGTTGCGATTTGCCGCTGCCGACAACATCGAGTCTTGGCTCACCGTTGCCAGCAGCCGCGACCGGAACAGGCAGTACGCAGACGGCGCCTTTACCGACGGCACCGTCGGCCGGCGGGACACGGGTACGCTGGCCACCAACTTCCGCTTCGATACTCAGCGCGTCAACGTGACCGTAGAACTCGAACGGGAACGCATCCGGCAAACGGGAACCGCGAGCCCCTTCGGCGATCCCAACCAGCGGCAGCGGATCAACGGGAAAAGCATCGCTGCGGAGTACCAGGTCGAGATCGGTCGTTTCGGCTTCTCGGCGTCGGCACGCGCCGATTCGAGCGATGCGTTCGACGACGCCTTCGCCTACCGCCTAGGTGCCACTGTCGGCGCGAACCCCCGCTGGTTCGCCAACCTCGGACGTGGCGTCAAGAACCCGACCTTCACGGAGCGTTTCGGCTTTACCCCGGACACCTTCATCGGGAACCCGGATCTCGCCCCGGAGACGTCGCTTGGCTTCGAGACAGGCTTCGTCCTGACAGTCGGCGCGACCACCACATCGCTCGTGTATTTCGACACCACCCTCCATGACGAAATCGACGGGTTCTTCTTTGATGTCGCGCGGGGCGGCTTCTCGGCACGCAACGTCGATGGGGAGAGTCATCGCCAGGGGGCGGAAGCGACGCTCGATACCCAACTCGGGCCAGTCGCGTTGAGCGCAACCTACGCCTACGTGGACTCCACGGCCGACAACGTCCGCGAACTGCGTCGACCGCGTCACGTCGGGAACATCGACGCCCGGGTCGCGATCACGCCTTCGGTCCACGCGAGCGTCGGCGTGGCCGTCAGCGGTTCCGCCTTGGATCGGGACTTCTCCACCTGGCCCGCCACCGACGTCGAGTTGGACGCGTACCGCCTCTGGCGCGGCAAACTCGACATCGCCCTCTCACCCCGGTGGAAGCTCATCCTCAACGCCGAGAACCTGCTCGGCGAGGACTACGCAACCGTCTACGGCTACCGCAGTCCGGGTGCCACGGCAATGGCGAAGATCGTGTTCAATTGATGCCCGCGATCAAACGAAAGCGAGTTTGTTGTGTGTTCGCAGGTTTTCGTGTTCGAGGTTGACATTCGTACCGTTTATCGTTACGTTCTTGGTCCCATGTGATAAAGAGTTTTGCGGACAAACGCACCGCAGCCGTGTTCTTGGGTCGTGCGGTTCGTGGACTTCCCAAGCAGATTCAGAGCCGCGCTCGTGCGAAGCTCGTGATGATCGATGCAGCCAAACGGATAGACGACCTAAGAGTGCCTCCGGGCAATCGGCTTGAGTCGTTGCGTGGCAACCGCAAAGGACAGCACAGCATTCGCGTCAACGATCAATGGCGAGTGTGCTTTGCTTGGCGGGACGGCGACGCCTTGGCCGTCGAGATCGTCGACTACCACTAGGAGGACGCGACCATGACGATCAAACGAGAGGACGTGGACCATCGGCGAGTCGACTTTCGAGGTGTGACCTCGGGACAGCGGCTTCCGGCGATTCACCCCGGAGAGATATTGCGCGACGAGTTCCTGGTCCCGATGAAGATCACCGTGTACCAGCTGGCAAAGGCACTCAAGGTATCGCGCCCTCGATTGAACGACATTGTGCTAGCCCGACGGGCGATCACAACAGACACGGCCTTGCGATTGAGCCGTTATTTCGGAACGACGGCCGAGTTCTGGATCAATCTCCAGACCCGATACAACCTAGACGTTGCCGAGGAGACGACACGACAAACTATCGAACAGGAAGTCGAACCTCACGCAGCGTAGCCGGTCCACTGCACGCCGTTCCCGGCGACGCGCGGTATTCACGAACCCTTGGATGAGGCGGGTCGCGACGGGACCGCCTCCAAGCCGCTGAAGTCCCGGGCGACGAACATCCGCCGGATGGTGGGGTCTGCGTAGCGGTCCACGGCGGTCCGTACGGTCGTTACCAGCTCTCCTCTCCTGACCACCAAGGCGTCGATGTCGGCACCCAGGCGTGCCAGGCGAAGCAGGCTGCGCATCGAGATGAGCAGTTGGGCCTGTTTCTCCAAGACAAACATTGTGGCGAAGAGACTCACCGGGACCAGCAGCAGTGCCACGGCAACCCACACCCAGCCGAGTCCGACTCCAGCCATGATCGCGACGAGCGCATACGTCGAAAGCAGCACCGGAACCGCCGTCACGAGCTTCAGGGTGGCGATGTCGTCGATGTCGTAGCTGAGCCGCGACCCCACCGTTGCAGCAAGCCATGCGACCGGCAGCAGGACGATCGCCCCCGGCAGTGCGAGCGGGAACAGTACGATGACCAGTGCGGTGCGCCAGACGATCCGTCTAACGGCGTTGCTGGCGCTGACAGGATGCGCGAGTTGGTGGTCCTTCAATCCCAGGCCATCCAACTCGGCCTGATACGCCTCGATCTCGACACGCAACCGCTGCACGTCCGGTTTCTCTGCGAAGAGCGCATAGCGTTCCACGAAGCGGCGGCTTAAGTCGACATAGCTCGCGGGCGTCAGTTTGGCCGCAGTCGGCTTATACAGACGGCGAGCGGCATGAATGAAACGCAGCGTCGCCCAGTCCGGGGCACTCAGCGTGACGCGGGTAATTCGCTCGCGCAGTTCCGCGGTGAGCTGGCGCACCGTCCCCACTTCATCTCGCTGGTAGGCCTCGAGGCGCGCGTCGTCCATGGGGATCGGCGCCGCGAACTGCAGGAGGACTTGGCTTCTGAACCGGTCACGGTCAAGGTAGGTCAGGCCGAAAGGGACGATCGCGACGTCGTGGCCGCGGTGCGCGGCGGCGTACAGCGCCATTCTCGCGGTGCCGGTCTTGAGCGTCGCCAGTTGGCTATCGGTGTGGCTGATTCCTTCGGGGAAGATCGCCACGCAACCGCCGCCCACTAGGATGTCGTCCACGCGCGCGAAAGCGCCTCGGTTGTCCGCATCGCCTCCGTGTTCTTCTCGGCGCAGGACGGGTATCGCGCCGAGCGCCTCAAGCAGTCCGGAAAGTACCGGGAATCCCCAGAGTCTCGCGTTGCCGAGGAAGTGTATGGGGGACCGATCCGCCAGGCTGGCCAGCAACAGTCCGTCGATCAACGCGTTGGGGTGATTGCCGGCGAAGATCACGGCGCCACTCGGGGGGACGTTTTCCAGGCCCACCACCTCGATTCGCCGGTAGAACGTGCCGGCGACCAAGCTCAGGAATCGAACGAAGCGACGGTAGAACTTGGGCGAACGTACCCCCAGCCTAGGCTTCTGTTGGTCCTCGTCCGCCTGCACCTCGTCCTCGTCGTAGATCGCCTCTTCAAGCAACTCGTGCATCTGGTCGAAGCCAGCATTGATCTGCTCGATAGACACCGGCACATCCTCGCCCGCCACCATCGCCGCTCTGCGCGCGACCACGGCATTCCAGTGCATCTGTCCCTCATGGAACCGAGCAGCCGCTTCAGTTTGTGATTGTCGAGGATGATGGTCACGGCGCCAACTATTGTCGTCCCGACACATGGATCGCCACGTCTCTATCGTCGATGTGTTGAATATTGGTCATCGCGATTCTCTTGACGATAGTTCTTCTATGGTTCCGTCAGGTCGTGGAGGTCGTACGGGTACGGGTTGCTCCGGCGGCGGGGAGATCGGTTTCTGAGGCATCGGCCTCTGAGGACGCAACGGAGATGGTCGTATCTGTGGCCTGAAAGGATCCCATGGCCTAGTCGGTGCCGGTCGCGTTGGTCGCCTAGTCGGGCCATTGGACCTCATAGCAGGGTTCTCAGGTTCGTGCCCTCTACGGTCACATCGGCGACCAATCGACCGTAACTCAAGGCTTGCCCGTAAAGAACCACGTACTTGCCCAACACGGCACTGATGAGCCTTTGCTTCGCGGCCTGCCCGCCGTGTTCGTGCAATTCCGGCGCGTTCACATTGGCTACCCGGACGCGGGATCCTTGCACGCCGCGATGCAGCCAGTTGGGACCCACGTCGAACGTGTCCCCGTCGACCACCTGAAAGCAATAGAACGTGCTCACTACTCCGCCTCACCAGTCGCCGACAGCAACTCGTCCCGCAGTAATACCACCAAGACATCGAGCACCTGGCTGTCGGTAAGTCCGTGATTGTAGGCGCACGCCTTGATCTTCTCGTCCTGTTCGTAATCGGGTCTGAACATCTCGTGATGTACTCGCCGCAGAACTCCTGCAGATCGTAGGGCCGCTTTCCCTCCACATCCCCACGCACTTCGGCGGCGACCTTCGCGATCCACTCGGACGCGTCAAGTTCCTCCGCAATTGTCTCGCCAAGTTTGGTGAGCCGAAGCGGACTGCCCCCGGCCACAGGAACCGGGGGAAGGCGGTCGAAAACCTCTAACAGCCGATCACGGATCTCCTGCATGAACTCCGCGACTGTTGCCTTGTGCTCGGTCATCTCCGCCTTGTGAGCTTCCATCTCGCCCTTCCATCGGCCATGCGATTCGATGCGGACGATCAACATGATGACCGCAGCAAGCAGAGCGCACCCGCCAGCCACGAGATAGTAGATGGATTGGGTGGTGGCGGGTTCCACTGTGCAACAGTACAAGCAGGATTGACGTAAGAGACTACCAGCCTAACGGCGAATACACGAGAGAACTGACGCGTGCTGCGAGTTGGGACTCATCGTCGGAGCGCTGCGCCAAGTGAGCTGGTCGTATCAACGCCCTAGACTCCCGGGAGCAATCGGTTGGCAAGCATGTCCGAGAGCCAATCCGTCACACCCGGATACCGGGCGGTATCCAAGACGAATTCCTGGCCACGCGGTACGGTTCGCACGGTGCAGAAGCCATCCCCCCGCTGCCACCGCCCCGGATCGCCGTGATAGCTCAGGGGCGGCTTCCCCGAATCGGGGAAGCAAGCCCCAGGGAGCCGCCATCGAGTCAACGATCCGACATCCGGGTCGGTCAGCACCAGCCGACCGTCGAGGCGTCCAAAAACGCCAGCCCCGGGGGTGTAGAGGTCCTTTCCGTTCAGACGCAGCCTATCGGTAGCGATGTAGAGCGTGTTCGAGTCGCGGTTGCCCTGGAAGTGAGGGTGATAGCGAGCCCAACCCAATGCACCGGGCGGGAGCTCGTCTACTGCGTGGACTTCGCCGATTTGCAGCCAGCCCCACAACACATGGTTGGCTCGAGCGCGGCTGACGAAGCGCCAGCGCCCCCCGGTGCGCCCGACCCGCCGAAAAAGACCGAAGAACAGAAACACGTCGCCTGGCTGTACGCGCTGGTTGCGGAGGTGGCCTTGTGCGGAATCTTGTCCCGGAAGCGCGAATCCCAAAAATACTCCCACATGGGTAGCTTCTCGGCCACGCGCATGAGATAGATCAATCGCTCCGAACCCACCTCGTGGCCAGCGAGCTTCACCGAGGTGAAACCGGCAATCCAATCACCCTCTTTCTTGTACCGGCGAATCTGTGGCTTGCACGTGGCGAGGGTCAACGTACAACCAAACGGGTTCGGCGCAAAGCCGGAGTCGTTGGTCATCTTGTAGCTAAACAAGCGCATGTCGCGAGTGTGTCACATTCAGTCAGATCCGAGGAGGAAGCTAGAGGAACCTGGTTGCCTAGGCCAATCGTAACGCGTTACAGTTCCGCGGCAAGTCCCAAGCACGAGTACGCATAGTGGCCGCGGTCAACCGAACGTGAACTTGGTTGCGTGTTCGAACACGCCGCTCCAGGTCATGGCCTGACTCGGCCGGAATACGCAGGTCTCCTGCTGGAACCACTCGACGGAACCCCAGCCGTACTTAGCTTGGGCGCTTTCGGCGAGCAAGCCGGCCAACTCCTTGCCGGGCATGGTGGTCTCGACGATTCCTTCCAGGATGACCGGGTTTTCGGCGTTCTCCAGGGTGACGGTGGCCTTGGGATTGACGGCGAGGTTGCGACGCCAACGGGACTTCGGATCCCCGCCGAAATAGAGCGCGTCTTCGATCCAGCTGCCGTCCACCGGGCGTGAGATGGGTGCCCCGGTCGAATCAGCCGTTGAAACCCAGTAGTGCAGCGCCTCGGTGAGACGTTTCACCACGCCGGACCATTCGAGCAAGGGCGAGTCCTGCGGGGCACCGTAGACGGCTGACAGGTAGACACGGCTAACGGCCGGTTCGTCCATAACCCATTCCCTGTACCACCTAGTGCATCGCAAAGTGGCACAGTGGAAAGGCACCGTGCAACAGCCAGCGCGTTCATGCCGTACACTTAAAAGAAACGACAAGCGGCGGAGGGGAATCGCGAGTGAGCACACCTAGCGACGATGTCCTACTGGACATCCACCGACGGATGGTGCGTATCCGGACGTTCGAGACCGAGGCGGGGCGGATGGCCGAGGCGGGCAAGATCCCCGGCGCCCTGCACCTATACGTCGGCGAGGAAGCCGTGGCGGCCGGGGTGATGGTGCACCTGTCCAACGAGGACTGGATCACCAGCACGCATCGGGGACACGGCCATCTGATCGCCAAGGGCGGCGAGTTCGACCGCATGTTCGCGGAGTTGTTCGGACGCTCCACGGGCTACTGCCGGGGAAAGGGCGGCAGCATGCACATCTCCAACATGGACCTCGGCATGCTCGGTGCCAACGGCATCGTCGGGGCCGGGCCGCCGATCGCCGTCGGAGCGGCGTTTTCGACCAAGTACCGCAAGACCGACCGGGTGGCGGTGACGTTCTTCGGCGACGGGGCCAGCAACGAGGGCTCGTTCCACGAGGCCGCGAACATGGCGGCGCTCTACAAGCTGCCGGCGATCTTCGTGTGCGAGAACAACGGCTACGGCGAGTACACGCCGCAGGCCAAGCATCAGGCCATCGTGGACGTTGCGGACCGCGCGTCCGGCTACGGCATGCCGGGGGTCGTGGTGGACGGCATGGATGCGATGGCGGTCTATGAGGCGGCGGATGCCGCCATTGAACGCGCCAGGGCCGGCGACGGACCGACGCTGCTGGAGTGCAAGACCTACCGCTTCTTCGACCACGTCGGGGTACGCGGCATGGGACTCACGTACCGCACCGACGAGGAACTCGCGGAGTGGCAGAAACGCGATCCGATCCATCTATTCGAGGCGCGACTGGCCGAACTCGGGGTGCTGTCGAAGGACGACGCGGTAGCCATCCACGAGGAAGTGCTGGCCGAGGTGAGCGCCGGCATCGAGTTCGCGGAGGCGAGTCCGACTCCCGACCCCGACACGCTGCTCGACGACGTGTACGCCTGATCCCTAGGAGAAAGAACATGGCCGAGGCCGAACAACGAGAACTGACCTACGTCGACGCCATCATCGAGGGCGCCCGCACGATACTGCTCGAACAGGACAACGCCTTCATCGCCGGCGAGGACGTCGGCGGCGCGGGCGGCGTGTTCGGCTCCTACCGGGGACTCCTCGATGAGTTCGGGCCGGAGCGCGTGGTCGACACGCCGATCTCCGAGGAAGGCATCGTCGGTTTGGGCGTCGGTGCCGCCGCGACCGGCTTGAGGCCCGTCATCGACATCATGTTCATGGACTTCATGGGCGAGTGCATGGACGAGATCGCCAACCAGATGGCCAAGATGCGCTACATGTTCGGCGGTTCCGCCAAGCTGCCGGTCACCGTGGTGACCATGTCCGGGGGCGGTAGAAACCTAGCGGCGCAACATTCGCAGAGCCTCGAAGCGTGGCTCTGCCACCTGCCGGGACTCAAGGTGGTCGCCCCATCCACGCCCTACGACGCCAAGGGTCTTCTGATCGCGGCGTCCCGGGACGACAATCCGGTGTTCACGGTGATGAACAAGATGTCGCTGGCCAATCGGGGCGCCGTGCCGGAAGAGTCCTACGAAGTCCCGATCGGCGAGGCCAACGTGGTCCGCGAGGGCGAGGATCTCACCATCGTCACGTACAGTCGGATGGTGAGCGAGTCGCTCTCCGCTGCCGATGCCCTGGCGCAGGACGGTGTCGACGCCGAGGTCATCGACTTGCGCTCGCTGCAGCCGATTGACATGGATGCCGTCATCGAGTCGGTGGCGAAGACCCATCGCGCCGTCGTCGTCCATGAAGCCGTCCGTTTCGGTGGACTAGGCGGGGAGATCGCGTCGCAGATCCAGGAACTGGCTTTCGACGAACTCGACGCACCCGTCTCTCGGGTGGGCGCGCCCTTCTCGCCGGTGCCGTTCAGCGCGGTACTCGAGCAAACCTATCTGCCGAACGCGGACAAGATCGTCGCCGAGTCGCGCTCGCTGATCAGCGCATAG
>JAPOYW010000247.1 GCA_026706425.1 Gammaproteobacteria bacterium | reverse complement strand
CTGGCCGGGCGCTACCAAGAGCAACGCGGAGTGGTTTCCCATCAAGGAACGTGCGCTCGCGCAGGGCATTTTCAATTCGGGAGCGTCTCTAGGCGCCGTGATCTCAGCGCCGGTAGTGGCACTGCTGTATGTGGCCATCGGGTGGAAGGCGACATTTGTGGTACTCGGCGGACTCGGATTCCTATGGCTGATCCCTTGGCTCATTGTCTTCAAGTCGGGACCCGACAGCCATCCCTGGCTTGGTGCCAAGGAGCGAGAACATATTCTCACCGGGCAGCTTGTCGTTCGAGAGGACAAGGAGGCCGAGGCAAATACCTTTGCGCCGGGCTTCAAGGAGTTACTGCGATACCGGCAGAGCTGGTCCGTGATCGCCTCCCGGTTCTTCCTTGATCCCGTGTGGTGGTTGTTCGTAGCTTGGCTACCACTCTACCTGGCCGATGAGTTCGGCTTCGATATCAAGCAGATAGGGCTCTTTGCTTGGGTTCCCTATGTGGGGGCCGCCCTCGGGGCGATATTCGGCGGCTGGCTCGCCCGACGGTTGATCGGTAACGGGTGGAGCGTGGACCGAGCGCGGAAGCTGACCATCGGCCTCGGCGGAGTGCTGATGTTTCCGGCGCTGCTAGCGACGGTGTACGCATCCACGCCGCTTCTCGCGGTCTTGTTGATCGCTGTGATCCTGTTCGGCTTCCAGACGGCCATCGGCAACATCCAGACACTGCCGAGCGACTTCTACTCTGGCGAATCCGTTGGATCGTTGGCTGGCGCTGGCGGGACATCTGCCGTGGTTGGGGTGTTGATCTTGTATTGGACCATTCCTGCCATCGCAGAGATCTCCTACGCTCCGGTCTTCGTTATCGGGGCGCTCCTTGTACCGTGCGCTCTGTTGTCCGTGTGGCTATTGGCACGGAAGATCGAACCGGTAATTCCTAGGCGTCCGTGACGAAGGCCGGGGTTTCGCACACGGCGTAGGGCCAGATGTGTTGTTCGTCCAACATCTGGCGATGAGTGTGCACGGGTTCCACATGCTCGCGGTGGAGCTGCTCCGCCGAAGGCGCGAGCACGATGCTGTCGATGGATTCCCAGATGGGGTTCACGGGCTTCAGTGCGCCGATTTCGCAGCGCGTCTCCCAGAAACCGTGATGCAGTTCCCGCACGTCGATGGTGGCCACGAAAGCCCAGTGCGAGAACACAATTGGGTTGCCCGTTGCGAATATCAGGGGCAGGCGCTCGGCCCCCGCAGTCACCTCGTCGAGCAACTCCCGAGCGACGATCCAAGGGTGTGAGTCGATGTAGGTCGCACCACCGGCGGGCCCCTCGATGATCTTGGCGAGTGCTTTCGCATCAATGGCGGTACAGATACAGCGCGAACTGACGGTCATCGGCCGACGAAGCGCGTGCCGTAGGGGCGACCCTAACGCGTTGCGAAGCTACGCGCGGTTGCCCGCGCTGACACGAACCCAAGCCGATTCTTTGCACGAACACGGGCGGGGACAAACCCCGCCCCTACGATGTCGTCGCAAAGACAGCCGGTTGGCAACATCCGATGCGCTTAGGGAATCTAGTCGTCCTCGACCACGACCGCAGTGCCCACGGCCAGCAGTTCGGCGGCGCCGCCCATCATCATGGACGTCGTGAATCGCGTCGCGACCACCGCATTGGCACCCAGCGACCCGGCTTCCGCGACCATGCGGTCGAGGGCCTGTTCGCGGCTCTCCGAGATCAGCTTGGCGTATTCGAGTACTTCGCCACCGACGATGTTCCTAAGCGTTGCCAGTATGTCCTTGCCGATGTGCCGGGCGCGCACCGTGTTGCCACGAACGAGGCCGAGGGTATTGACGATGCGCTTGCCGGGCACCGCCTCTGTCGTAACGACGATCATTTTTAAATCTCCACGTCTTTGTATTTGTCCGTCTTGCGGGCCTTCAGCCGTTGCCGCAGTACCGACAGGAGCAGTACGGCGAGTCCCAGGTACAACGCCCCCACCGCCCACTTCACCATCGGCGGCTCCACATCGGCCAGCAGGAATTCGTAGCCGGCGTAACCCACCAGCACGAACACCGCGCCCACTACCAAAACCCAGCCGATGCCGCTGGCTGTTCGTTCAAATGCATTGTCCATTACTTTCCTCCATCTTTCTTGGTCCTCGGGGTCCATGTCGAGACGCAGCCTGCCGACCGAGACCCTCAGCGCATCCAGTTCGCGAAGCCGTGCGGTACACCGCGCGCAACCCTCGACGTGTCGATCGACACGCTGGCGGTCCTTCTGCGTCAATTCGCCGTCCAGGTAGCCTGACAACAGTTCGTCGACGTTGGCACATGCCTCATCCATACGATCTCACCCGGTCTGCCAGGGCGGAGCGGGCCCGGTGAAGACGGGACATCACCGTCCCGGCCGGGACGTCCAACACCTTGCCGATCTCCGCGTAGCCCAAGTCCAGGAACTCCCGCAGGATCAGGATCTCGCGGTGCGCGGTGGCCAGTTTGGCCAGTTCGCGCTTCACGATGCCTGCCAGCTCATCCCGGGTCGCGATCGACTCGGGACCATCGGCCTCTTCGACCGGAAGCTCCACCGATTCCACGTCGACCAGCGGGTGTCGTTGGTGCTCCCGCAGGATGTCGAGACAGCGATTGCGGACGATGGCCAGGAACCACGCCTTGAACGTCCCCCGGGACGGATCGAAGGAACGAACCCTTAGAGCCGTTGCCACGGCGTCCTGCAGGACATCGGCGGCGTCGGCGGTGTTGCCGAGCAGGTTCATGGCCAACGCATGACCGCTGGGACCGACCTGTTCAAGCTGCATCATCAACTGGGCACGTCTCACCGCAGGCTCCTACTCGACGTTATACGCCGCACGCTACGGAGTATTCCCTGCGGAATGCGATCCGACCCCATCCGCGCACTCGCGAGTCGAGGTTCGGCGTGTCGCTAGCTTGCGGATGGGGGCCGGGACACCTCGTTCAGGTAGTCGAGTATCGACGGGATCGCGACATCGTACGAGCCGCCATCGGCGATGGCCAAGACCCCGCGTTCAACCAGCGCCTTGGCAATCTGCTCGGCGTTGGTCCTGAATCTGGTGTCTTTGTCCAGCCCCATGTCGGCGATGACTTCCTCGCACACCCCCTCCAACTCGTACATTCGGTCGGGGCGCGTCTCGGTCACCTTGAAAACGATCCGGGCGGTCGCGGCCGGCACGATATCGAGCACCGTGTCCGACAATCGAACACTGTAGTAGTCGTGGCGGGCCCTGTCGGATTCAGAGCGCACTACGTCGAAGTCGACCTTCGCAAGGACGCCGTCGGTGCGTAGAAGCTCCCGACACAACGCACGCTGCGCCCCGTTCAGGTGCTGGGGCCAGCCGCGCGAAATCCGAGCCACCGTGCGGCGGGCCTGCTCGGCCGCCATGCTGTCCCCCGCCGCGCCGCAGGCGGCCATAAGCAGGTCTGTCGAGTCGATGCACTCGCTCTCGCTCATCGCACCCATGTTGATGATGGCGTTGTCGGCCAGCCTCGAAATGCCACCGATGGCCCTCAGCCTGCCCGCGGTATGGCTGAGGCCCGCGAGCAATGCGACCGTCGGAAATCCTAGACCGGTGGTGTGGAGCAACACCAACCCGGGTTGCTGATCCTCCCCGAACACTTGCGCTTCGTCCATGAACAGCACGACCTTCTTGTCTCTGGTCGCGTGGTCGGCGAAGAAGTTGCGGACTTCGTCGCTGCCGGGTCTGGTTACCCTCAGGTACGTGCCCACCATCTGGGCAAAGGCCGCGAGACCTCCCTTCAACGAACCGAACGATAGCGCCTTCTCCCTAATCCGTCGCGTCAACGCTTCTTTGCTGACCAGATCTTCGTCGCCAATGTCGACGAACAGTACGTCGTCCGCGTAAAGCCGCCGCAGGTGCCGGACGAGCGATGTCTTGCCGCAGCCCGGCGCGCCTTGGAATATGCGGAACGCGGCGCTCGTCTTCTCCTTCCAGGCCAACGTGTTGAAGGAACTCTCGAAGTGGCGGATCTCGGCAGCCCTGCCCGCGAAGAACGGGGCGAAGTCGCGGTCGCCGAGGTCGATGAACCGGCGGGCTTGGTCGCTGTCGAAGGCCATGCGCCGATTATAGGGGTTGTGTCCGCGCTCGACTCAGGCCCTCGGATCCAGCTCATCGGTTGGCCCGGCCGGTGTCGTTGGAACCCTTCACGGTAAGCCCTGCCCATGCCGGTCGACTGCCTCCCCGATAGATGCGCTGGGCTGCGTCGTCGAGCAAGAGCAGTCCGTCCGGAGGCACGCGATTCGCTGGCGCACCCGCAACCAAAGCCCGCACCAATTGCACGGCCACAGTCGTGCAGTCCTGGGCCTCGTCGATGATTTCGGCACGATACGGCGGGGTGTTCTGCTCCCGTACGACATCCCGTGCCATCACAAGTCGATCCGGGAAGTCGATACAGTCCGCTTGCCGCATCCTCCGGTCCCACGCATCACGCAGTTGCCAGCAGAGTTCCCGTTCGGCCTTGTTGAATGATCGTTTGCGGCCGAGGCGCTCGAAGCGGCTGGTGTCCAGGTATTCGTCCTTACCGGCCCCCCGGCCCTTGATGACTCGTTCGATCTCGGCTCTTAGGTATTCGGGACCAACCGACTCCATGGAGGTGCCCACAATGACGTCCTGGTACGCGTCGTCGAATGCAGCGCGTGACATTGATGGGTTGACATCGGGCTTTGTTGGTACGAGTTGGGCGGCAATGCGGTCTATGTTCAGGAACTCGACATTTGGCGGCGAATCGGGCAGGTCCCGAAGTAGGCGCTCTAGGTGGTCCGTGAGCGATCGGCTGAATGTCGTGAACAGGATCTTGTCGTGATCGTACCGCCGCCCAAGTACCGCGGCCCGGTGCAGGGCAACCACGGTCTTGCCCGTCCCCGCCCCGCCTCGAATGCGGGCTTCGGCGGCAAATTGGCGTTCTACGAGGGCTTGTTGATCCGGGTGTAGGAACAGCATCCACTCTTCAAGGCGATCTAACTCGGCGAGCTCGGTAGCGATCGATGTGGGGTCGCCTGCGCCGCCGTCGAGGTTGCGCCCGTCGTCCGCATCGGTTTGAAAGCCCTGACGTTCGGCCCAGCGATACGCGGGGTCGTGATGGTCCATCCGAACGAGGATCACATTCGCAGGGTTCGCGAAGTCTGGCTCCACCGCCAGGATCACGCGTAGTTCCAAAGACGCACGGATCGAACAGTGGTTGTGTCCGCGGCCTTTGGCGAGAGGCTCGTAGTTCAGACTTGGATGCCAAGGGTTTCGGCGAAAGTGGTCGATGGCCTGCCAGCACTTTGCCTTCTCTACGTCGAGTAGTTGTGTTCTATGGACCGAACGGGTGGCGTAGAGTTTCATGGCGCAACCTTGTACCGACTCGTGCCATCGGTCAACGCATCGACACGAGGCGGGCTAGGAATCGCCGTTGTGTCGGTTGCATCCTATACCCAGGATGCTGTATGTATGTCCATGTCGCAGGGAGGCGGGTGGGAGAAGCGAGGAGCGTTCTCACTTGCCGCAGTCCTTATCCATGCCCAGCGTTCGGCTCGATCCTCGTCGGCCGCCACCGGCAGGGTACTACGCGGCCAATCTGCTGACCGTGACCGAGACGGTACTTGACCGCTACGGCGACATCCTGACGGACGAGGAGCGGGATTTCGGCTTGCGCGTAAGAGCCTTGGCACCGGACGCCCAGCGACTCTTGGCGCGGTTGCTTGGTCGGGCTTCAGCACGGGATGGGACGATCCGGGAAGACAGCCTGGACTACGCCGAGGTTGCGGACATACCCGGAGCCCTCGCCGAACTGGCGGCCCGGGACCTCATCGAACGTTGTCCGGCGATGCCTGCCGAGACCGTGGTGGGATTGCTGACCCGCCCAGAGATGCACCGGGTCTTCTGGGACGTGGATGGAGTCCGCAGGGGCACCAAGGCGGATCATCTCGAGCGCATTCTCGCTGCTAATCCGCCGGTCTTCTGCCGGTGGCGGGTGCGTCGCTTCGTTGGCTGGCTGCGGTTTACGGAATCTGCATTTCTGGATCTCTACCGGTTGCTCTTCTTCGGCGACCGTCACCAAGACCTGACGACCTTCGTTCTCCGCGACTTGGGCGTGCATCGCTACGAGGCGGTGAACCTCTCGCGGGAAACGCGCCAGTTCCCGGATCGGGAATCCCTCGGACGGTTCCTCGAACTCACCGTGGCGGACGACGACATCAGAATGCTGTTCCCGATGCGTGTCGACGATCGCAAACCACATGATGACCCGGTTCGCGAAGCGGTGATCGCCGATCTCGTTCAACGGCTTTGGACGCGACTCGACAACCGGATGCTGGAGCGCCGGCGAAGCCGGGCGCTCAACCGCCTGGGCCGAAGCTTGGAGCGGGAAGGGGACTTCGATCGGGCGCTTGCGTGCTATGCGCGATCGACGCTCGCACCGGCGCGGGAACGGCGGATGCGCATCCTGCATCGGCTCGGGGACGGCCATGGCGTGGAGCAGTTGCGTGCCGAGGTGCTCGAGTCGCCCTGGGCAGCGCTCGAAACCGACTTCGCAACGCGATTCGCTCGACCGTTCCGGCGCCGGGCGGCACCCGTCGAGGATCTCGTATTGACGGGATCCGCTGCCGGCATCGAAGCGCAGGCGTTGGCACATCTCACTTCGGAGGGAGGCACTGGCTGGCACTTGGAAAACCACCTTCCGATGGCCGTGTTCGCACTGGCCTACTGGTCCTGGCTCTTTGCGCCGGTGGAGGGCGCGTTCGTCAATGCCTTCCAGACCGGTCCCGTCGACCTCTTCTGGCCCGACTTTATTGGGTCCCGGGAAGGAATCTGCGAGGACCCCTTGGACGGGACACTCATACCGTTGCTCAAGATGATGGCCCGGGCCAAGTCCGGAGTCGCGAACAGGCTGTTCAGTTGGCAGCGGTTTACGCCTGACGTGGCGGATGCCGTAACGGACAACATCCCGGAGCCCGACCTCCGGGCGTTGGTGGAAATCGTCCGGGAGGATCTCGCCGGCAAACGCTCCGGATTTCCCGACCTGACCGTGATCTACGGTCCGGGGCGCTACGAATTCGTGGAGGTGAAGGGGCCGGGCGATCAGCTGCAGATCCACCAACGCCTGTGGATCGAAGCGCTCGAACGGCGGGGCCTTCCGGTGCGGGTGCTGCGCTACCGGCGTGCTGCTCCATGCGGATAAGCGTCAAGGAATTGGCGGAGTTCGTCCACCGCCGGGGCGACATCCGCTATCACGAACAGTCGGCGACGCTCGCCGCGGAAGGCATTGCGCGGCAGAAGTCCTATCAGGCCGATTGCGACGAGGGCTACCTTCGCGAGCACCGCGTGAGTGCCTCCTTCGGGGAGCTAGCGATCAGCGGTCGCATCGACGGTTGGGATCCGGCCGCCCGTTTGGTCGAGGAGATCAAGACCACGCGGAACGACCCCGCCGAACTGCATGCCCACGCCGGCGACGTCCACGAGGCGCAACTGAGGCTCTATGGGGCGATGCTGGTGCTGGCGGACGCGGTGTTGATCGAGGTGCGCCTGCGGCTCGTCTACCTCCACCCGATGCGTCCCGACGAGACCGTGTTCGAGGAGACGGCGGGGCGCGACGATTTGATCGGCTACTTCGAGGCGACCTGCGCAATCTACGCCGCATGGATCGCCAACGTGCGTGCCCGGCTCGGGGACCGCAATCGGCAGCTTGCCGGACTCGGATTTCCGTACGGCGAGTTCCGAACCGACCAGCGGCGCATCGCCAAGCACCTCTACCGGGGGTTCCGCGACGGGGCCGATTGGCTCGTGGAGGCACCCACCGGCTCGGGCAAAACCATGGCCAGCCTCTTTGCTGCGCTCAAGGCCATGGGCGAGAGCAAGCTCGACCGCCTGGTGTTCCTGACCTCCCGCACGACCGGTCAACGAGCCATCGAGGAGGCGCTTGTTGATGCGGTTCGCCTTGTCGATTCGGAATCGGCCCTGACAGCGGTGACCGTCACGGCCAAGGACCGGATCTGCTTCGGCGACGGGACGCCGTGCGACCGCACGCAATGCCGCTTTGCACAGGGCTACTACGAGCGGATGCCGGCCGCAAGGCGTCAGCTCCTCGGAAGCCGCCTGATTCGACGTGGCGAGGTCGAAGCCGTCGCCCGTGAGCACGAAGTTTGCCCCTTCGAACTGTCCCTAGATGTCGCGGCGTGGGCCGACGTCGTGGTGTGCGACTACAACTACGTGTTCGACCCCATCGTGAGGCTCGCCCGCTTGGAGAACCCGCTGTTCACGAAGGTCGGTCTGATCGTGGACGAAGCCCACCAGCTTGGGGACCGTGTCCGCGACATGCTCGGGTCAAGTCTCGCGCGACGTGCGATGAAGGAGGCGTTGGTGGAGTCCGGCGTGCCCGAACCGCTCGCCCGGGGCGTCCGCTCCGTCGACCGGGCGCTTGCCGCCATCGGCCGCGAGTCAGCCGACGACGAGTGCGAGATTCCCCGACCGGATGCGCTTCTGCGCGCCATCGAGCGGCTGCGGGGCGCCGCGCTGGAGGTGGATGCCGACAGGGAGCGGTTCCCGGCGACCGCGGCGGCGAGTTTCGAGGCGTTTCAATTCGGCTATCTCGCGCAAGACGCCGACGATGGCACCCACCGCTACATTTGCCGCGGTGCCGGTCGAGACCTGATCGTCGAGTTGGTCTGCACGGTCCCCGGCAACCACATCCGGGAGTGCATGTCGGGGTTCCACGGCAGCGCTCGGGTTTCGGGCTCGCTGACACCGGCGTCCGTTTTCCAACAGATTCACGGGGTCTCGGATTCGGGCGATGTGTTGATCTCCGACGGATGCTTCCCGCGGGAGCGTTTCGGCGTATTCGTGGTGACCGACATCTCCACCTACTATCGGGATCGAGACCGGACGCTCGGGCGCGTGGCCAACCTGATCCAGGGTGTCTGTACGCAAACCACCGGCAACTATCTCGTGGCGTTGCCGTCGTTCGAGTACGCCCAGACCGCGTCAAGCGCCGTCCAGGGAATCGATATCCGGTGCCAGCAGCCGGGAATGACCCTGGATGACCGCGAGGACTTCATCCGCTGGATTTCCGAGCCACAGGCAGGTCGCGTTGGCTTCGTGGTGATGGGTGGCGTGTTCGGGGAATCCGTGGACTTTCGAGACGGTGCCCTGGACGGCATCGTCGTCGTCGGCGCCGGACTGCCGCCGCGGTCGCTGCGGCGGGATCTCATCGCGCACGACGAAGTGGCTGCCGGACGGGCCGTCGATGGAGACGAAATCGCGTATCGACAGCCGGCGATGACGCGGGTGGTCCAAGCCGCGGGGCGAGTCGTGCGATCCGCCTCCGAGCGGGGTGTCGCGGTATTGGTTGACCCCCGCTTCTCGAATGCCGCCTATCGCGCATTCCTTCCGTCGCGATGGATGACTCGGAATCTCCGGTCCAACCAGGTTGCCGATGCCCTCGGCGAGTTCTGGTTCGGCGACCGGGAGACAAGAGCGAACGCACGGGAGGCGGCGTGCTGATGTCCCTGCGCTGTCCAGCGCGACACTGTGGTATGGTCGCGCGGTTACAGGGGGACTTCGCATGCAATTGATCCGAACTACGACGTTCTTGCTGTCCGGAGCGCTCACCGTGGCCGCGTGGTTCGCGGCGGCCGAGGAGGATGCCGCCGGCGGCTACGTTGCGCCGCGTGGCCCGGGTGGCGTCAACCCGGACCTGAACGGTATCTGGCAGGCCATGAACGAGGCAAACTACGACATCGAACGCCATCTTGCCCGGGCCTCCATGTCGCTCCGCGAGGGTCCGGTCGGTCCGGTACCGGATCAGGCGACCCTATACCTTGGTGCGGTTGCCTCGGTACCGCCCAGTCTCGGGGTCGTGGAGGGCGGCAAGATCCCCTACAAACCGGAAGCCCTTGCCAAGCGCGACGAAAACCGTCGCCTGTGGGTCCATCGTGATCCGGAAATCAAGTGCTATCTGCCGGGTGTTCCTCGGGCGACCTACATGCCGCAGCCGTTCCAGATACTGCAGGGCGAGAAGGAGATCGAGATCGTCTACCAGTACGCCGGGGCGGTTCGCAACATCTACAGCGAAGATCCGGGTCCCGCGCCCGTCGATTCCTGGATGGGCCAGTCGGTGGCGAGTTGGGACGGCGATACGCTGGTGCTCACCGTCACCGCGCAGAACGACCAGACCTGGCTCGACCGTGCCGGGAATCATCACAGCAATCAGATGACGGTTGTGGAGCGGTATACGCCGACGAGCCCGAACCACCTGCACTACGAGGCGACCATCGACGATCCGGAGACGTTCACACAACCCTGGAAGATCAGCATGCCGCTGTATCGCCGCATGGAGCCGAACGCCATGATCCTCGACTTCAAGTGCGTTGAGTTCGTCGAGGAGTTGATCTACGGCGAATACCGGCGCGAACCGCTGCCGAGGTTCGAGCTGCCCGATCCCTCGGTCGAGTCGGCCGAGTCGGAATAACGATGTCCATTGGACCCTAGGGACGGTCCACAGGAGGGACAATGAGAACCGAAAGAACCAACGCCCACAAGGCGGGCCAGTTCACCCTGATCACCTGGATTCAGCTTGCTTTCGCGGTGGCGGCGGTCGTGCTGATCGTGTTCGCCGTGAACGTCGCGTGGGGAGACATCCCGCGGCTTTCGGACGGCAAGCCGGATCTGTCGGGCTACTACGACACCGCGACGATCACGCCGATGCAGCGGGGAGGCAGCGGCGAGGAATTCCTGTCCGAGGAGCAGGCGGAACGGAACGCCGCGGGGAGAGAGCTATGGCAGGCCAGGGAGTTGGAGGGCAGTGACCCCAACCGCGAGGCTCCGCCTGTCGGCGGCGATGGATCGGGCGGTGCCGCCGGCAACGTCGGCGGCTACAACACGTTCTGGATCGATCCGGGAGAGTCCAACTTCGAGATCGACGGCAAGTATCCGACCTCGATCATCATCGACCCGCCGAACGGCCGGTACCCGGCGATTACGGAGGCTGCACGGGAGCGTCGACGCAACGCGTTTCGGTTGGGCGGTGACTACGGTCGCCGCAACGACGGCACCGCGTGGTGGTACCCCGGGCCGGGCCCCTACGACAACCCGGAAATCCGCCCGTTTCCCGACCGCTGCCTGTCGGGATTCGGCAGTACCGCCGGGCCGCCGATGCTGTCGACGCTCTACAACAACCACAAGCGCATCGTGCAGA
>JAPOYW010000353.1 GCA_026706425.1 Gammaproteobacteria bacterium | reverse complement strand
TGCTGGTGCTCGTGCCGTTCTGGACGTCGCTCCTGGTGCGCACGACGGCTTGGATCGTGCTGCTGCAGAACCAAGGCGTCGTCAACGACATCCTGGTCTTGCTGGGAATCGTCCCCGACAACGAACGGATCGCCATGATCTACAACATGACCGGCACGTTCGTCACCATGACCCACGTGCTGCTGCCGTTCATGGTGCTGCCGCTGTATTCGGTGATGCGTTCGATTCCGGCCCGCCACATGGACGCCGCGGCCTCTCTCGGGGCGACGCCGATGCAGGCTTTCCGAAGGGTCTACTGGCCCCAGACGCTGCCGGGCGTCGGCGCGGGGTCGCTGCTGGTGTTCATCCTGGCGATCGGCTACTACATCACGCCGGCGCTGGTGGGCGGGCAGAGCGGCCAGCTCATCTCCAACATGATCGCCTACCACATGCAGACATCCCTGAACTGGGGTCTGGCGGCGGCGCTGGCGGCGATCCTGCTGCTTGCGGTGATCGGGCTCTACGTGCTCTACGACCGGGTCGTCGGCATCGACCGGATGCGGCTCGGATGACCACCGCGACGACATTCGCGGGAAGGAGGCTGGGGCGCTACGCCTACGTCGGCTTCTGCGCGTGCGCGTTCGTCTTTCTGGTTGCGCCGATCCTCGTGATCGTGCCCCTGAGCTTCAACGCCGAGCCGTACTTCACCTTTACGGAGGGCATGCTCCGCCTCGATGCCGATGCCTGGTCCTTAAGGTGGTACCGCAGCATCGTCGAGGACGAACAATGGGGACGTGCGCTCGTCAACAGTATGATCATCGGCGTGGCCGCCACGCTGCTCGCCACCACCCTCGGCACCGTCGCCGCCCTGGGTCTCGCGAACCCGGCCATGCCCGCCCGGCGACTGGCCATGGGCATTCTCATCTCGCCGATGATCACCCCGGTCATCATCGTCGCCGTGGGGGTGTTCTTCTTCTACTCGAAGCTCGGACTTGCCCAGACCCACTTGGGGTTGATTCTCGCCCACGCCGCCCTTGGTGCGCCGTTCGTCGTGATCACCGTCACCGCGACGCTCGCCGGTTTCGATCAAACGCTGATGCGTGCCGCAGCGAGTCTCGGCGCGGGCCCACTGACGCGGTTCCGGCGAGTGCAGTTGCCGCTGATTGCCCCTGGGGTCTTTTCCGGGGGCCTGTTCGCGTTCGCGGCGTCCTTCGACGAGGTCGTGGTGGTCCTGTTGATGGGCGGGTTGGAGCAACGCACGATTCCGCGCCAGATGTGGTCGGGCATCAGGGAGCAGATCAGCCCGACGATCCTCGCGGTGGCAACGCTCCTGATCATCTTCGCCGTGCTGGTGCTATTCACCGTGGAGTGGCTGCGGCGGCGGTCCGTGCAAGCGACATAGGGGACGTAGCGAGCGCGCCAGTGAGAACCCGGCGCTACGTCGCCAAGATCGCAGCGCGGACACCGCGCGCCGGTCTTGAGAACTGGCAGCCACAAGGTCCGGTGGTCGGCCACACCCCGTTTCTAGTACGCTCTTGACGCTGCCGCAGCCTAGTTGCCAGTGTCGATGTGATCCGCAGGAATCCAACGACGATTGTGTCAGTTGCCTATCCGTCGCATTTGCAGTCGGAGGACTCACTCCAAGCGTGTTTTGGCAATAGCTGCGGCTCGGAGCGAGTAGCCTTGTGTCGAATCAAACATGGGGAAACGATTGAACGTGTATCCGAACGGCAAGGCCGAGATGGCCGAGTTCAAGTACTGCACTGACCTGCATCTGACCCGGACGATCGAATCGGTACAGACAAGGCGGGGAGATGACGCGAAGTATGTCGTAGCGACACCATACGGCGGCACCGTTAGGCTGCGTGACATAGACGCTGGGCCGCGAAAGGACGAGGCTGGTGACTCGGAGTACGTGTGGCATCGCATACGCGTTCCGCGTGGGTATAAGACTGACTTGGCATCCGTGCCGAGGATAGGCCGCTTCCTCGTAAGCAGGGCAGGCCCGCATCTTGAAGCGTGTGTTGTTCACGATTGGCTCTACCAAGCGTGGATTGTGACTAAAGAGACACCGACCCGGTCAATGAAGACATTCGCGGACGACGTGCTGAAGGCGGCGATGCGAGAAGCAAATGTGGGGAGGTTCAAGACATGGCTAATCTACAATGCGTGCGCGAGATTCGGCGGCAAGGATTTCAAACGGCAGTGGAGACCAGACGAGTTCCCGCCGAAACGTGACATCATTCATACCTTCGGACAGGACGAAGGATCCTGTGAGGATTGAGTCGATCTAGCGTAGGTCGAGGGTCTTCGCGCACATCCCGGTTACGTTCGTGGACCACGGCATCACGAATTGGTGCATCGATGCGTCAATAGGCTTTGGATGGTGAGGCATAGTGCAAAGATCGAACTTCGAAGAGAAACAGCATTGTCGAATCTAGCCGCTAGAGACCTCCTTGTTTCCGCCATTCAAGACGGGCGACCGGTAATACTCGTGCTTGGGCAGGATGCCCACTCGGCTGACGGCGCTGAAGATCCGGTGCTCGCGGCGGCGCTGAAGAGAAGGGGCGCACGTGGCAGTGCAAAGTCTGATTGGACCGCCTTGCTTGCCGAGACTGGCGTCCAGCAGCCCGTCTTCTATGAGTGGTTGGCCGAACGATTCAAACGTCGAGTGCTTCCTCCATGGCTATCGGCACTCACCGACGTGCCTTGGAGCGCAGTGTTTACGTCAACCATTGACCCCTCAGTAACCGGACTTGTGGAGGGGCAAGGACGCGAACCCGAGTTGATACTCGCGGCCAACGAAACGCCTCGGGCGGTGCGAAGCATGTCCCGCCCACCGGTCTATTGCCTCTTTGGCCTCGCCGGATTGCAGGATGCAGATTCGCGGCCACCAATCAACCGAACCGAACTGAACACCAGACGCATCAACCACGCGATTCCGATGCTCAACCGGATCCTAGACACCGCAACCACTATTGGGGTGGTGGTTGTCGACGGCATCTTGTCGGGCCGCGATTGGCTCAAGACGGATGACGTGCTCGGGACATTTGGACGAGCTGCGCCGGATCAAATTCTGTGGTTTGGCGAACCACCCGAATCTGGGACCGACGAGCGCGCGGACTTTGATGCAGCGGTCGACTCCGGCCGTATCGTCGCCGAATACGGGCGCCTCGGCACGGCGTTATCGGAATTGCTAGCCGTCGGCAGACTGGAAGCACTAGAAACGCCAGACTCCCAAGAGGCAGGGCAAATCAGCTTCGACAACGACCAAGCGCTGGAACTCTCGCCTGAGGAGCGCTTGAGGGTTGAAGCAGCGTCCTCGATAGTCGACGATGCGTGGACGGCGTTCCTTGCACCTCAAGGTCCCGATACAGAGTACGACTCTTTTCGTAGATTCCACGGCGACCTTGGCGGCCCTCGGCTGCTCGTGGAAGGGGTCCGCCGAGGATTCGCGATAACGCGACGCTACGAGCAACGATTGCTACATGTCGTGCGGGAAGCAGTCGCGGACCACGCTAGCGTCGACGAGCCCGTCGTCGTACATGGACAATCTGGAACGGGCAAGTCGATCGCCTTGGCCCGCGTAGTCGCGAGGATTCGCGAATCCAAGGCCGGAGCGGTCCTCTATTCGGTCGGTCGCATACCGCAGGCCGAGCAAATCACGGGGTTCTGCGAGGACGCCGAGAGAGCAGGGGCTCAGGCGACCCTCGTTGTCTGCGATGCGAATGAGGAGGTGGATCGTTACCGAGACCTTTTGGTCAGTATGCGTAGCGGCGGACGCCGCGTCGTTGTGGTGGGGTCAAGGTATCGAATGGCGGAAGACGACGCGGGCAATGGAAAGCAGAACATCGAAGCTCCAAGCGAGCTTGGTCCGGAAGAGCGCACTGATCTGACCGAGTTGCTCAATCGCTTCGGGTCAGAGGGAGTGAGTCCGACTGTGTTCCAAGACATTCACATGCTGGCGCTCCTGTACCGCTTACTGCCGGCCAGTCGAGGGCGGATCGCCGCTGGCCTCAGTGACGAGGCGTGGGTAACTGAACAAGCGCTTCGTGGACGCGGGAAGACAGTTCAATCTGTCCCGCCGAAGACGCTGATGGCAACGAAGTTCATCGAAGCGGGTCTTACTGCGCCAAAGGGAGTGTGGTCCGAGGATGAGCTCGAAGGCACACTGGAGTATAGAGATGCGCCTGGGCGACTGATCGATCTGGTCATGGTCTGTGGCAACCTAAACTGCCATGTCCCAGTAAATCTCCTCATGCGTACAGTAACTGAGAACTTCCCTGGGACCGACATTGGTTTTATCGCCGACATGTTCAGGAACCTGGATTTGTTTCGATGGGACTGGGCCGACGAGGAACATAGCGAGCTGCTTGTTGGTCCACGGCTTACACTTGAGGCCGAGCTGATTTGCGATCGCCGGTTAGGCAGCCCCAGTAGCGAAGCTGAACGGCTTCTGGAGATCATCGGTGCTGTCAGGGCTGGAATCGACGCAAGCCAGGAACTCGGTTTCTTGCTGAACCTCCTCAATCGAGTTGGAGAGGAGGGTCCACGCGGCAGCCGTTATCTTGACTCCTATGTCGATGTTGGCCGTGCTCTAACGAATCTGCGTACGCGTTTCGGGGTCACGCATGCGAGTTTGATGCTGCAAGAATCGGCATTTCGTCGAGCCGCAGTGCGTCGCCGCGCTGTCGAAGACAAAGAACGCCTTCCTTTACTCGAAGAGGCGCGCGATGCGCTCCAAGTCGCAATTGACGGAGTCGACTCAGGGACGATCAGGGCCGGTCGCAGAACACGGCAGAATCTGCTAGTTGAGCGGGCGTCGTTGTATGGTTTCTTGGCTTACGACTGCGCGGAGAGAGACTCGGCGGACGAAGACGTCTGGTCATCGTATATGGCAGCGCGAGTGGCAATCCGCCAAGCCGTCAGCGTGACGGACACTTACTATCCGCTCGACGTGGGCCTTTGGACACCGGCCGATTTGCTAGAGGTCGCGGATCTCAGCGATACTCAGAGGGCTGAAATTACGGCGGATATATACAGCACTCTGGATCAGGTTGACTCGGAAGCTCTGCCACCGAAGCAACAAGAGAAATTCCAAGTCCGCCAGATGAAGCTTGGCAGTGTACTTGGTAATGAGGAGTTGGCTGAGGAAGCGTACGTTAGGCTTCAGGAAGTCGGCTCTACCGCAGGGTACTTCCTTCGAGCTAGGGCGATGGCACCGGCTCTTGCGCGTGATACTGTGGCGTTGGCCTCGGCTACGGATGTGTCAAAGGCCGAACGAGCCGCGACGTTTCTTCACTCCCACCTTGTGAAGATTAAGGCCGATGAGCGGTGTCTCGCGTTGCTCTTCGAGTGTCGTTGGATCGCTGCAATGAGACATCGTCCTTTCCAGGGGAGGCGGCAGCCGATCCCGGACGACGGTACGACAAGGCGAGAGTTGTTGAGAATACTCCGTGTCTTGAATGGATCCGCTCGCGACTCGGCTCGGCACGTGACCCGTTACTTGGAGGCCGTCTTGCTTTGGGTAACCGGTGCAGAGAGGGAGGCCCGACGGATATTCACCGAGTTGGGACGCGAGACTGAGTTCGAGGATTGGGGCCGAGTGGTACGGCGGCACCGCATCGCGGACTCGCAAGGGAATCCGCAAGTCTTTAGTGGACGCATTCTTCGTAAACGGTCGGAGGGGCACTGGCTGATCCGACTAGATGGGCTAAACAAGATCGTCACCTTGCTTGAGCGGGACTTTCGTGAACACGACATCGCCGACGGCAGGCACATTAGAGGATTCGGCGTAGCGTTCAATTACATCGGCCCGATTGCCGATCCTCTCGAGCGGAGACGATGAACTTCGCGGTGCTCAATGCAGCCGTCGTGGAATTGCGAAACTCACTTCGCAGTTTCGTAGGTGAGGCCGCCCTGGCGGAAGTGACCGTCGCGCCACCATCAGGACATGATGACGAGACGTCTTTCCTTAGGCTTGTCTCCTGGAGTTACGTGTTGCTGTTTGAAGCTGGCAGGGTGTCCATTGCATATCTTCTCCAACTGCCTTCCGGCGCGCAAGGACTCAGAGCTGATCCCGTCTCTGCTCGCGAGCTTGTACACGATCTACGTACTTGGAGTTTTCATAACCTAGGCTTCCTGAGTGATCGCGATCGAGCGATATCCAGACGTGTTCGTCGATGGTTCATTCAGACCTGCGGAACGAGTCCACCCCACAACAGGAAGGGATGGCGTCTATGTTTCCTCGCGCTCTGCGAAGACGTTCACGCTGTTGTCGACCACTGTCAAGGCGCAATGTCGACCGTCTTGTCTGCGGACGACGATGGCGAGGCAGCCACGAAAGACCTGCGGCGGCGAATCGATCGGGCATGGCCGGCATCAGAGTTCCACAGACTCATTGGCGATGCATCCGTGCGTCTAGGCATTGTGATCGATCCCCAAAGGTTCAGCGAAGGACGGCTAGGGAGTTGGCGCAAGTATCTGGAGTGCATTCCGAATAGTGACGATCTAGTGAGGCAGGTGCTTCGGATCATGGAGCGGGATCTGTTAGCGCACGTCGAGGACGTACTTCCAATAGACGGAAGAGATGTCATGGAAGCCCTAAACCTCGCGCCCGGTCCAGAGGTCGGATCGATGTTGCGCCGAGCCCGAGATATCTTTCGTAGCGGAGTCCGGGACCGGCAAGCCATCTTGAATGCACTCGCCAGCCATGCAAACGCATTACGGGAACAACCACGTCGAGAGACGCCCCACGCGCGGCCCGGCGAGGCTGATTCGTAGCGGACCTTGGACCAACACTGGCATGGTATTGGTCAAGTCCCTGCTCGTCGGAGGCTCGCCAACGGGGCCGTGACACGTTGGCCAACTGTGCGTCTACAGTGAGGTCCGACGTGCTTGGCCTGCAGGCCAACTCGGTAGTACACTGCTGAAAATGCTGGACGTTCATACAGGACAAGGCGCCAGCGTGGGATCACATGACTGTGGCCCAACGTCTCGGCGGCCTCTCCGTGTCCTCAAATGGCTGTTGACTACCACACGGAGACGAATCGGTCGCTGCGCAACTCATGCGCTACAATGCAGGCTGAACTGCGGTGACGGCGAGCGGCTTACCCCATGGAAGGGCAAAACGCTGCGAAAGAGACAGGAAAGACCACCGTGCTGACCATCAAGCAGGCCTGCGTACCCCGATCAGGAACCTTCGATCCATCACGGCGGGACACAGTACTCGACCTCACCGACCTGACCCAAGACCGCATCGATCCGGCCAGCTTCTTCGCCGAGAACTACATCACCGAGGGCATGAAGACGCTGCTGGCGGAGGGATTCCGTCGGCTGGAAGGCCAGTCTACACAGGGTGTGTTCAAGCTCACGCAAGCGATGGGAGGCGGCAAGACGCACAACCTGCTCGCCCTCGGTCTCCTCGCCAAACATCCCGAGTACCGATCGGAGGTGATGGGCGGCTTCTACGAACCTCGTCCTGATCTCGAACCGGTTCGAGTCGTCGCATTTACGGGCCGCGAGAGCGATGCGCCGCTCGGCATCTGGGGTGCCGTCGCAGAACAGCTTGGGAAGAAGGAGCAGTTCGCGGACTACTATGCGCCGCTGGCCGCGCCGGGACAGACTGCATGGGTGAATCTCCTCCGCGGTGGACCGTTGGTCATCATGCTCGACGAGTTGCAGCCCTACCTCGTCAATGCCGCGTCCAAGAGCATCGGCAATTCGGATCTGGCAACCGTCACCACTACCGCGCTTTCGAACCTTCTCGTCGCCGCGGGGCGCGACGAACTCGCCAACGTATGCGTGGTCATATCCGATCTCCGAGCGTCCTCCGCCGCGGGTCGGGCGCAGGTCAACGTCGCATTGGACAACTTCGAAGGGGAGACGGGTCGCAGCGCAATGAACCTGGAACCCGTGCGGATCAACACCGACGAGTTCTACCACATCCTTCGCAAGCGCATCTTCGAGAAACTGCCTGAGCAGAAAGAGGTCGAAGCGGTAGCCCAGGGCTATGCCAAGGCCGTCCGCGATGCCCGACAGATGGATGTCACCAACGCCTCGCCGGAGCAATTCGCCAGCCAAGTCATGGTGTCCTACCCGTTCCATCCAGCCATCCGGGATCTCTACGCGCGGTTTCGCGAAAACCAAGGATTCCAGCAAACGCGGGGGTTGATCCGCCTGATGCGGATCGTGGTCTCCAGAATCTGGGCGTCGGACAGCGACCCCTACCTTGTCGCCAACCACGACCTCGATCTTGCCAGCCGCGAGACGCTGACCGAGATCAACCAGATCAACCCGACGCTCGAGAACGCCGTCGCCCACGACATCACCTCGGGTGGCAGTGCGGTTGCTGAGACCATTGACGCGAATCTCGGAGGCGACGAGGACGCTCAGGACGTCATGCGTCTTCTGCTGATCGCGTCCTTGGCCAACGTTCCAAACGCCGTCAAAGGACTAACAGTCCCCGAGATCATCGCCAACCTGTGCGAACCCGGTCGCGACATATCTCGGCTTCAAAACGAAGTCATCGGCCGCTTGGCAACCGCCGCTTGGTACCTGCACACGACGAACGACGGTCGTCTGCACGTGCGCAACGTGCAGAACCTCATCGCGCGGGTAACGACCACAGCCGGCGCATACGTCCGCGATCAGGCCACGCGCGAACTGAAGGAACGCTTGGCGGAGATATTCGATCCGACGGAAGGGACCTGCTACCAAGATCTGATTCCGCTCCCAGCCGTTGATGAGATCGACATAGACCCCAACCGCGTGACTCTCGTGGTGACGGAACCGCATCCGAACGGTCTCCATCCGGATCTGGCGACGCTCTACGATCAGCATACCTACGGCAACCGCATGTGCTTCCTGACCGGGCAGCGGGCGTTCGACTCGTTGCTCGAACGCGCCCGCGAACTCAAAGCCATCAATCAGATCATCCACGAGATGCACGAAGAAGGCGTGGCCGACAGCGATGTGCAGATGCAGCAGGCTCGGGAACAGCTTCTGCCCCGATTCCTAACCCAGTTCCACAGTGCCGTCCGCGAGACGTTCACCACGTTGTATTACCCCACTCGAGACCGTCTATCGAGAGTGGACTTCCTAATGGAGTTCCGCGAGAACCACTACGACGGCGAGGAGCAGGTGCGGGACGCACTCGCTGGGAAGCAGAAATACACGACCGACATCACTAGCGCCACCTTCCGCCAGAAAGTCGAAGCGAGGCTGTTTACGCAGCAGTCTATGCTCTGGTCGGAGGTGAGGCGCAGGGCGGCAACCTCGCCCGTATGGCAGTGGCACCACCCCGACGCTCTCAACAAGCTGAAGGCGGATTGCGTTCACAAGGACATCTGGCGCGAGGAAGGAAACTATGTGAACAAAGGGCCGTTTCCCAGGCCCGCCACAAGCGTGCGCGTCCGGGAGTTAAGCAGGGACAATGACACGGGATTGGCAAAGCTCCGTCTGTCGCCTGTCAACGGTGATACGCTCTACATGGAGATCGGCGGCCCAGCGACATCTGCGTCCCAGAGTATTGGACGTGATCTCGAAACTAAGGAGCTGCGGGTCTCATTCCTCGCGGTAGATTCCACCGGCGAACACGAAACCGGGGACTCCATCGAGTGGACGAACCGAATCACTCTGCAATCCCGCGAGTTTCTGGACGGCGACCGGCGCATGGTCGAACTCCGTTCAGTCCCCGCTGCGACCCTCCGATACACGACCGACGGTTCTGACCCCAAGGTTGCGGGCGGTATCTACGACGAACCGTTCGCCGTTCCCGAAGGCACCCGCGTCGTCCTCGCCGTCGCCGAACGCAACGGTATCGAGTCCGATCAGCACCGCCGCAACATAGCCGAGAAGCCGGTCGAAAAACCTATCGACACGGAGCAACCGGTCGTTTGGACGCCTCCTAGGGAAATCGAATTCACCACCACGCGAACCGCATACGGGTTCGTCGCCCGCCTCAAGAAACACAACGGCGTCGCTGGGGGATTGCGGTTGAATGTCCAAGCCAACGACACCTGGAGCGAACTAAATCTTTCCGACGATGTGGAACTCGACGACGAACGCATCGAGAAGACTGTCGAAGTCCTGCGGGGACTCATCGCCGACGGCGAAGTATTCATCGCCGCAAAGCGAATTCGCTTCAAGACCGGCCAGTGGTTCCAAGACTACATCGCAGAAATCAAGGCCGAATACCGGCGCGAGGACGTGGAGCCATGAACGCCCCGCTCGCAGCCAGCGGCCAACGATCCAAGCCCCAGGGATTCGGCTTTCGACCCGAGGAGTCGGAACACCATTTCGTGGTGACGATTCCGGGGGGCAGCCGCAAGGATGTCCTCTTCGCCGAACATCTGAGATTCAACCCGGAACGGGCCTCTGTCCCTTTGGGTGTTGGCACCGACGATGCTCGCTACCGAGCGACATTGGCTCGCGACAAGTGGGACGCGATCGCCGACGACGTGCGTGTGGAGTTCAACCGGCGCCTTAGGAAACAAGGTTTGCCGTCCGGACGGTGGAAGCGCGGCGACAATCTCGTAACGCGACTGCTCGGCAAGGAACTCACGTTGCTCGCGTGGGCCGTGGAAGACGCGGACCCCGCACTGATTCCCGCTGCTATCAAAAACTGGCTCGGGTTGGCACCGGAAGAGCGCTGGTGGCTGTTCACGATGACCAACGCGGCCACCGGCCATGTCCTGCGCGGGAGGAACAAGGGCTGGCGGAAGGCAGTCCGCTTCGCCCTTACCGAGAATCCGGTCATCGATGGTGATTCAAATCGTCATGCCGATCTGTTTCGGCTCGTAGCGTCGGAGGAGTCCGAAGAAGCTACACCTCGGGACGACTCCCGGTCGTTGCGGATGGCCACGAGCAGAGTCGGGAGGTGACTCTTGGCACCGGATTCGGCGGCTCTCTCCGCGCCTGAACTGCCCGCGTCGGCATCCAATGCGGACGATCGCGCCGGGCCTTGCTTCATCGAGACGCAGTTCCCGGTGTCCAAACTCTCAAAGGAGAGCTACAAGGAGCGTAAGGCGAACTACAGCCAGACCTTGACGGGTCTCGGTAAGTGGTGGGGGCGCAAGCCTTTGGTGGTCGTGCGCGCGGTCATTCTCGGTCTGCTGATGCCGGCTTCGGACAAGCCGGAGAAGGACCGGGACGTCTTTCTCGCGATGCTGACCATGGACGACGACGGCCTGCGTCGGCGCAAGAACCGCAGCATCACGCCAAAGGAAGCATACGAG
>JAPOYW010000290.1 GCA_026706425.1 Gammaproteobacteria bacterium | reverse complement strand
GAAGCCGTTGGCTCTCGCGGCCAGTGCCGCGCACGCCGCGTCCCGCGTGGGCCGTGCCGGTTGCGTCGACCCGCCAGGCACAAAAACCCGCCAGCACCAGCGCGACCAGGAGCGACAACCCTGCGAGGAACGCGAACACACCGCCGTCGAGCGCCACCTCGTCCATACGGGGTATCCGCCACGGCGTCGCCAAAGTTGCCCACTGGACCATCCAGTAGCCTGCCAAGAGGCCCAACAGGCCCGCTGCGAGCGCGATCAACGCGCTGTATGCGGCGAAGTGGCGAAAGATGGCAAGGCGGCTTGCACCCAGCGCGACCCGGACGTCGATTTCGGCGCGGCGGACTTCCGCCCGGACCAGAAACAAGCTGGCGGCATTGACAACGGCGACCAGCAGCAGCAGGACGACACAACCGTGGATCAACCACAGGTTGCGGATGATCGGCCCCACCATGAACGACTTGAGATCGTGGGCGCGCGTTCGGAAACCGTACTTCTCGAAGAGCGCTTCGGAGTATGCATCGGGATAGCTGTCGACGAGGCCGCGCGTGAGCCCGTCCAGTTCCGCTTGCGCCTGGCGAAGCGAAACGTCGGGGGCAACCTTCGCGAGCAGACTCCAGGCGTGCGGACCGCGCGCTGCCGGATCGAGCCGCATCGGGAGCCAGATGTCGGGCCGCTCGGGCTCGCCGCCATGGCCGCTGGAGGGCAACGCCACACCCGAAGCCAGCACTCCCACGATCTCGTAGGGTGGCGCCGTCAGCTCGAAGTACTGGCCAAACACGCCGGTCTGCATGGGAAGCGTCATGCCGATAATGTTCGGGTCGCCTCCGAAACGACGCTGCCAATAGCCGTGCGAGACCACGGCGATGGTTTGCGCCGCCAGCTCGTTGTCCGCTGCCTGAAGCCCTCGACCGAGCACGGCGCGCGCACCAATCAACTCCTGCACGCTGGCGCTCGCCACGGTGACCTGCGTGTGCTCCACGCCGCTCGGCGACTCGATGTTCGTCCCCACCGTGCCGTAGAGACCGATGCCGGCCAACGTCCGAGCCTTGTCGCGGAACTGGTAGTACTGGGGGAACGAGCCTTGCCATTCGGCATCCGTGCCGGCACCGGGCACCTCGCTGCGCAGCATCACCAAGCGCTCGGCATCCGGATACCCCAGGGGGTCGAGGACGATGTCCTTGATCAAGGTGTGGGTGGCCGTGGCGGCACCGAGACCCACCCCTAGGGCAAGCACGATGGTGGCGGTGAGACCCGGCGTACGCGCCAGGCTCTGGACCGCCTGACGGCATTTCACGACCCAATGCGAGAACGCGGTCCTCATGCCACCTGCTCCGTCGACCAGGCGCCGTGGAAATCGGCATAGAGCGCGTGCCTTTCCATCAGTTGGCCGTGATCGCCGATGTCGATGCCAACCCCGTCCATGACCATCACGCGCTTCGCTCGCAGTGTCGCCGACATGCGGTGGGCGACCACGATCAGCGTGCCGCCGGTCGCCATGAAGGCCCGTTCCGCCCGGTCCTCGGCTGCCGGGTCCAAGTGGCAGGTGGCCTCGTCCAGGACCACGACGGGCGTTGCCGCGAGATGCGCCCGGACCAACGTCACCAACTGTCTCTCGCCCGCCGACAGTCCGGATTTGGCGAGATCGATCACTGCATCGAGACCTCCAAGCCGGTCCAGCACCCGCTCGAGCCCGACCGCCTCGGCGGAGGCGGCCAGGTCCTCGTCCGAGGCCGATGGCCGCAGGTAGGTCAGGTTGTCGCGCAGGGAACCCGAGAATACATAGGCTTCCTGGGGCACCATCGTGACGAGTCGGCAACGGTCCCCACGTGAATGCAACGGGGTGCCAGCGACTTCCACCACACCCTCGTCCGGTACCAGCACGCCCGCGAGCAGGGCCGCGAGCGTCGACTTGCCGATCCCGCTCGGGCCGACGATGGCGACGTGGTCGCCGCGCGGCATGTCCACGTCTAACCCCTCGACGATGGGCTGCGCCGAAGCACCGTAGGCGAACGTCAACCCACGTACCCGGATGGCCGGGCTGGTCGGCGACGGTACATCGACCCTCGCGGAAACCGGCAGTGGGTCCTCGCCAGCGGTCTCGACAAGGCGACCGTGCTGGACGCGCAGCGTCACGGCGTACCCCATCACGCTAGTCACGAACATCGAGCCGGTGGAAAGTCCGGCGAGCAGATAGGCGAACGTGCCGACGACCTCGCCCGGTGTCAGGCTGCCGTTGCGAACCAATGCCGGCACGAACGCCAGGGCCGTCAGCGTCGGCAGCCACGTCGCCGTCGCATTGACCAAACCCGCGCGTACCGCGTGGTGGTCGCCCTGCTGCAGGTGGGCCCGGTTGACCGCCGCTATTCGACGGCGAACACGATCCATCGCATAGCCCTTCGCCCCGGCCGCCATCAGGTCGCGAACGCCCTGGATGGCCTTGGTCATCTCGCCGTAGGACGCCTCGCTCGCCAGCATGACCGCCGTCTGGTTGCGAGTGTCCCGACGCATGAGCGCGGCAAGCAGGAACGCCGACACCGCGAGCCACGGCACGACCGGGATCAGCAATGCCCCGGAAAGGGTCGCCAGTCCCGCCACGGCGCCAATCGCGAACAAGCCGCTGGGCGCCGTGCGCAGCATCAGCGACAGGACGTCCACCAGCACGGGCACATGCTTCGTCAACTCGGCGCCGGACCGCAGCACCCGATCCGAACGCACCGCATCGGCGAGCGCGTGACGCACGACGTCGCGGGTCAGTTCCGTCTGCACGTCGGCCGAGATGTCGGCGGCCAGACGCGACAGCCGCATCAGCGACAAGACGCCCACCGCCCCCGCAGCCGCCAAACCGGCAAGCCACATGAACGATGCCTGCATGGCGCCAGCGCTCGCCGCATCCATTGCGCTGGCGATGGCCCGTCCGGTGACCAACGGCGCCAACGTGACGCCAAGGCTTAAGCCCCCGATGCGGACCAACCGGTGCCTGTGCCCCAGGACGTAGGCGATCGGTGGTCGAATCGTCATCGTTCCTCCACCGCCGCGCTGTCGCGCTCCGTCACCACGAACGCGGCGCGGTAGGCCGGGTCGTCCCACAGGGCCGCGTGGGTGGCTATCCTTCTAACGCGTCCGTCCACGAGCCATGCCACGAGATCCGCAGTGGCCGCCGTACTCGCTCGATGCGCGACGATGATCGCTGTCCGGTCTTCGGACAGGGTGCCGAGTGCCGCAAAGACCCGCGCCGCCGTCGCGACGTCGAGGCTGCTCAGCGCGTCGTCCAGCACCAAGGCGGGGGAGTCCCGCAGCGCGGCGCGTGCCAGACCCAGCCGCTGGCGTTCGCCTCCCGACATCGGTGTCTCGTCGAGGGACGTTCGGTAGCCGTTGGGCAGGCGCCGGATGAACGCATCGGCCTCCACGCGGCGCGCCGCGGCTTCGACCTCGGCATCGTCGGCGTCGTAACCCAGCGTGATTGCATCCCTGACAATGTCGCCCAGCAATGCCGGCGACTCGAAAGCGTAGCCGACACGCCCCGCGAGCGCTTGCGAGGACCAGGTCGCCACCGGCACGCCATCGATCCGGACCGTACCGCGGTCGGGGTTGTGAAGCCGTCCGAGCAGGGTTGCCAAGGTGGTCTTGCCCACACCGGACTCGCCGACTAGGGCGATCGTCGCTCCAGGGGGGATCTGCAGGTTGACGCCGCGCAGAATGTCCTCGCCTTCACCGTGCACCCAGACGTCCTCCAGCTGAATCGCACCGCGCTCGCCATCTGCGGGCACCCCGCACGAGCCCTTGCCCATCGCCGGCGTTTCGGCGAGTTCCATCACCCGGGAAGCCTGTGAGCGCAGGAGCGCGATGTGGAACCAGCCGTTGTCGAACACGCCCGCGACGCTGTTGTATGCCATCTGCGCATAGCGCACCGCCGCCAGCAACGCACCCGGCGTCGCCTCGCCCCCGGCGAGCAGCCAGATTCCAGCTACCGCCGTGGCGACCAGCACACCCGTGTCCGCGCTTTGCAGAACCACCGCGCCTCTGCCCATAAGCCTCAGGATGTTGCGTGAAGTCGCCGCCAACGCGGGCAACGGACGCGTGACGCGGTCGACCTCCCGATCCACAGTGTCTGCTGCGCGAATGGTGCGACGACCGGCGAGCGCATCGGTGTAGGCGTTCACGATGCGGCCGACCAGCTCGTCGTTGTCCGACTGTTGGGCGGAAAGAGCCCCCATGAAACGTCGTGCGACCACCGTAAGCAAGGCGACACCCGCGACCCAGACAACGACAAACAGCCAATGAATGAAGAGCAACGCGGCGAGACTCCCCGCAGCCATCGCGAGTCCCGTAGCGACCCGCAGCACCGTCGACGCGTAGCCCGGCATCCCGGCAGCAAGGGAACCGGCCCGGTTTAGCAGGTCACCGTCGCTGAACGGCCGGCGCCCCGGCAGCCCCAGGTCGAGGGCGTGGGAGACCATTCGCCGCGTCAGGCGCCCCCCCAGCGCGACACCGAACCGGGATGCCGCCGGCCCGCTCGCCATGGCGAAGAGCGCCGATGCTCCCATGGCACCCGCCAATCCAAGGAAACCCCAGCCGATGCGTCCCGCCACCGCCTGATCGATCGCCACCGCCGCCAATGCCGGCGTCGCCAAGGCGACGAGGATCGAGAGCACGGCCAAGGTGGCTTGCAGGCCGAACCAGTGCCAGGCGCCCCGGGCGTCGGGAGCGAGAAAGGCGACCATCGCGCGCGTGTCCGGCAACTCGCCCGTCAACGTCACGCCCGTCGATGAAACGCGCCTCTTCGCTCGGCCCATGGCTGGAACCTGCGAATGGCGTGCCATCAATCAGCGAACGCCGCGCCGTATTCGACAGCGCCCGTAAATGACGGGCGCTCCGATGAAACCATCCCGTGCAGTGCGGGCGATGGCGCGGTGCGAACGGCCAGACCCGTTCACGAGCGAACGCAAAGTGTCCGTATCCGGTCACGCTCGACTCTCTCGAACTGCTCGCCGACGCGATGGCGACCGAGTCGGCGTGGCCGTCTCTCCGGCCCGTCACACCACTCGGCAGGTGTCGCTGACGCTAGGCTGCCGGGGCAGCGAACGTCGATGAATCTTCCGCAGTCGTACTTTAGGTCGTCTCCGGCCCGGTGCCGGGCCGTTCGATAACGCACGCAGATACGTGGTAATTCCTGCCTGTTCGCCGGTACGGGGAGCTACCCCGCGCCATCAAGGGCTGTTGTATTGGACAGGTAACCCGGCGCAGGAGCGCAGAGCCATCTGCATGCGTTATCGGAAAAAGACGCTATCCGCGCCGATGGGGGTTGTCAATAAGCGCAACCACCATGCCGCTAGGAGGCGTCTTCGTTGACGATACGGCCGTCGAACAGATGAACCGTCCGCTGGGCCATGTCGGCGTAGCGGGGATCGTGGGTGACCATGCAAACGGTCGCGCCCTCGGCGTGCAACTCGCCGAGCAGGTCCATGACCGCGTGGCCGTTGTTGGAATCGAGATTTCCCGTGGGCTCGTCGGCCAAGAGAATCAGCGGATCGCCCACGATGGCCCGGGCGACGGCGGCGCGCTGCTGCTGACCGCCCGAGAGTTGGGCCGGAAAGTGCCTGGCGCGGTGCAGCATGCCGACCCGCTGCAACGCCGCATTCACCCTTTCCCTGCGCTCGTCGGAACGGGTGTCCCGATAGACGAGGGGAAGTTCCACGTTCTCGAACACCGTCAGGTCTCCGATCAGGTTGAACGCCTGGAAAACGAAGCCGATCGCCTGGTTGCGGATTCGGGCCCGCTCGACCACCGAGAGCCCACCGACCGAGTCGCCTTCCAGCCGATACTCGCCCGCCGTGGCATCGTCGAGCAGCCCGATGATGGAGAGCAGCGTGGACTTGCCGCAGCCCGACGGGCCGGCGATCGACAGGAACTCGCCCCGTTCGATGTCGAGATGCACGTCGCTCAATGCGTGCGTCTCCAAGTCCTCCGTGTAGAAGACCTTGTCGATACCGCTCAATTCGATCAGCAACGGGCTAGCAGTCATCTCCGCTTCTCCTATTCGATGCGCACACGCATCTATTCGATGCGCACACGGGGATAGTCGTCCCATTCGGACATGTCCGAGAGCACGATCCGGTCACCGGGCTCGAGCCCTTCGCGGACCTCCACCTCGTTCACCGAGATCTGACCGAACACCACGTTCACGCGTTCCGCCAGGCCATCCTCGTCGAGACGGTAGACACCGACCGTGGCGTTCGCACTCGCGTGGACGGGACGGTCGACATGGGTCACGCCATCCAATCGTTCGAGCACGACCGTCCCGAATACGCTCATGTTGGGCCGCGCACCGTCCGGCAGCCGCTCCGGCAGTGCCACGTCGACGGTAATCGTGCCATCGCGCACGGCGGGATCTATCCGGCTGACACGGCCCTCGAGCACCACGCTCCGGGTATCCACCGCTGCCGGCTGACCCAGCACGATACCCACCGCCTGGCTTTGGGGGATGCGGATTTCCGCCTTGAGGCCACCGGGCTGCACGACCCGACCAAGCGTCTCGCCAGCGGCAACCCACTGTCCCTCCTCGGCCGACGACTCGGTGAGCACGCCGGCGAAGCGCGCGCGGACGTCGAGCGAATCGACCCGCTCTTCGCTGAACCGGACAATCGCGCGGAGTCGGTCGACCTGCTTCTCCTGGGCGGCCAACTGTTCGACGGCCGATTCGCCGCCGACCTCCAAGCGGCGCGTCTCGATGTCCAGGCGGTCCTCCAGTTGCGAGAGCCGTTGCCCGCCGCGGACCAAATCGACTTCGGCGACAAGCCCCGGGGTCTTCCGCTGCAGCTCCCGGTTCATCTCGTCGCGGTGCTTTGCTTCCAGGTACTGAGTGCGAACCTCGGCAATGACGGCCTGTTGCGCCAGACGGTTGGACTCCTGACCGGATCGAAGAGCGACGAGCGCGGCCTCCGCGTCGGCCAGTTGCTGGCGTGCGTCCAGGAGCTGCACGTCGACATCGGGGTTGGCCAGCCGCATCAACACGGTATCGGGCGCCACCTTCGAACCCGGCTGAACGAGAATCTCCTCGACGCGTCCCGAGGTCGCCGCCGTGATCCAGCGCCGTTCGATCGGCACCAGCGTCCCGGCACCGCTCACTTCCCGCACAAACGTGCCCTGCTCCACCGCGCCGATCCAAATCGCGTCTGCCGAAACGACCGGCAAAGCCGGATCGACTCTCCAGAGAACCGCGGTCAGCCCGCCAAGAGTCAACGTGACGAAGACTCCCAACGCGATGCGCTTGTGCCGCCGGGACCAGCGCGCCTTGTCGCGGGGCACGTCCATGGCCGCCCGGGGCGACTTGGGTTCGGTCAACTCGCGAATCGTCGCCCGCTGGCGCCCCGCACCGCCAACAGCAAACCCGGTGTCGTCCGCTTGCGCTCTGCCTCTCATTGTCGGGCTCCCGCAGGCCTTTGCGGCAAAACACATGCGGCATCCGTGCCAGCCTGTGCGGGACGGCGGAGGCTCCTAGTCAAACGCCCCGCGACGTGCGGGTTCGATGTGCGGATTCGGCACGTCGGTGTCCGAATCCGCACAGGGGGAGAAAGCCCGGCTGAGAGACTCCGTCAGTCGGCACCCGCCGCGGCGCGGCGCGCGAGTTCCTCCCGCTCCATGCGGCGGGCACCCTCTAGGATGCCGAACATCGAGTAGTTGCCCTCGTGGCAGGCGTACTCGTAGGGGGGCTCTTTGCTCTTTCTCCAGACGTATCTGCCGCTCCAGGGCGCGGTCCACGCAGTCGGGTCATTGACCGTGAAGTCGTATAGGAGGTTGCCGTCCTCAAGTAGCGTGAACCGTTCTACGAGCTCGAGGTTCTCATCGCCGCCGTAGAGGCCGGTGTCCTCGCGGAAGTTCGTGGTCTCCACGACCAGCGTATCGCCTTCCCAATGACCGACGGCATCGCCCAGCCAGCGACGCATGTCCTCGGGTCCGTGGTGGTCGTTCAACCGGACAATCCGCGCATCGTGGACCATCTCCGCGAGGATCATCACGTGATCCTCGGTCTGGACGATGCGCTTGTGGTTGTTGTAGACCCCGGGAAGCAGGGGCGGCCCGGCGCTGAAACCGAGCAGGCAGCGCTCGGCGAGGGCCAGTTCCTCGGGACCGTCGAACGGACCCGGTCCCGGTCTATCGAGCCAGTTCGGCGTGCCGTCGTTGTGATGCGTGAAGGAACTGAAGTTGTCGGCCTTCTTGGCCATGCCCTTCATCGTCATCCGCGGTTCACGCCCGTTCGGCGGGTCGTAGATGATGGACGTCGGGTACTTTCCATCGATCGGCACCACACCGCTCCCGGGATCGAGCCAGAACGCGTTGTAGCCGCCCACGTTGCCGGCCCCGAACGCGTTGATGCCGTCACCGCCCTTCTTCGGCGGCGGCCGATTCGGATCGTTGGAACGGCCGTCGTCGAGAAACTCGGTTCCCGTGCCAAGCCGTGCTGCTTCCTCCGCGGTCAGGAACTCCCGATCGCCCAAGGCGCGCGGGCGTTCGACCGGTGTCCGCGTGCCGCCGTCGTAGTAGCCGGAAAGGTCCGGTTTGCCGGACGTTGTGCGTGGGATGTCCGCGTGGCTCGCCGTCGACGCCACAAGGGAAGCCACCAAGACGAGCACGCTCGCCGGGCAAGAGCGGCCAAACGGTCCGCCTGCAAAGGTGGTCGGCATGATCCTCTCCCAACTCCCTCAGGTAGCCCAATAGTGCGCGACGAATCCCCGGCTGTCGAGCGGGCGAGCCAAACCCGGTTTCGGTCAAAGTGGGTTGACCTTGGACGAGCCGACGCAGACACTAGGTTCGGGGCCAGTCGCCGCGCAAGCGGTTTCTGGGTTGTAGTTCGTCGACGGGGAAGACCCGTCGCCGCTAAGCTGAAAGGGAGCTAACCAAAATGGCAGACGTTACAGGCGACTACGTCCAAATGGACAACGTGGACTGGGTGGACTTCCCCCAGGGACTTTGCCAAGGCGACGTCAAGTGGAAATTGTTGCACGTCTCTCCCGAGTCGGGAGCCTGGACGGCGATCTTCGACTGCAAGGCAGGATCCTCATTCGCCAAGCACATTCACATGGGGCCCGGCGAGTACTTCCTGACCAAGGGCAAGATGCACGTCCGGGGCGGCAGCGAAGAGGGCGGCGCAACGGCTTTTGCGCCCGGCTACGGGTACGAAGCCTGCAATGCCCAGCATGACCACACGGAGTTTCCGGAGGACAGCGAGTTCTACATGACGTTCCTGGGCCCGCTCAACTTCATCGACGACGACGGGAACACGATCGCCCTCGTCGGCTGGCGGCAGGTGTACGACGCCTGGCAGGCGTCCCAAGGCGGCTGACAAGCCCGCCCAAAGGCCATGGCCCCGCAACGCATCGCGTTGCGGGGCCCTAACGTCTACTCGAAGGAGTAGCTCAGGCTCGCGGTGATCAGCCTGGGCTGGCCCAGCGTACCGATGACGACGTTGTCGCCGCCGTCCAGGAGGTAGAAGTTGGGGAAGTGCTGCACGTCGGTGTAGTACACCTCGTCGGCGACGTTCTCCACGTTCAGCATGAGTTCCCAGTTTCCCCGCACCAGGCCGACCTGTGCGTTGATGACCGTGAACCCGGGATTGGTGACGGGATTCCAGGCCTGCAGTCCCTCGTACTCGCCGTTGTGGCTCACCTGGACACCCGCCACGAGGTCCATGTCCGCGCCGGCTGGCGCCTGGTAGTCGAGACCCACGTTCCAACTGAAGTCGGGAACGACGGGCGGCCGTTCCCCGCCCAGGTCGACGCCTGCGGCCTCCACGCCCGAGTCCCACTCGGCATTGATGAACCCAACCGCGGCGTACAGCGTTAGCGCTTCGTTGACGCGCAGATCCATGGCACCTTCCACGCCCATCTGGGTGGAGTCGCCGAGGTTGATGATCCCCTCGATGACGCCCCCGTCGGCGCCGGTAGCCTGGAACTCGACCTGGCGGCTGTTGTAGTCGATGAAGAATGCCGCCACGGACGCGGTGACGGTGCCTTCGGCGAGCCGGCCTTTCCAACCGCCCTCGAAGCTCGTCGCCTCCTCGGCACCGAAGCCGAACAGTTCGTTCTCGCCCTCGAAATTGGTGAGGTTGAATCCGCCCGGCTCGTAGCCTCGCGCCACCGTCGCGTAGACCATGGAGTCGTCGTCCAGGTAGTAGCTCGCCGACACCCGGGGCAGGATCTCGGTGCCGGACTCGTCGCCGCTCAACCCGGTGTCGAAGTTCTCGGTGATGTTAGACCACTGGTCGAAGCGCAGGCCGCCGCTTATCTCCCACTGGTCGACGCCGTAGGTTGCATTGGCGAACGCCCCGAAATGGCTCTTCTCGCGGTTGCGTTTCTCGAACGGCGTTCGGATGCTGCGTGTCTCGGTACCGAGGCCGATGGTCTCGCCGGCCCACACGCCGGAACAGGTGGGCATTTCCAGCGCACAGCCTAGCGGACCCGTGAAATTGCCGTCGGCGGTCTCCTCGGTTCCCCACCAGATCAGGTCGGCGTCCATGGTCTCGTCGTAGCGCGAGTAGTACACGCCGCCAAGCCATTGCACGGCACCGTCGCCGGTCGAGGCAACGCGAATCTCCTGGGTGACCACGTCCATCTCTTCCGGCCGGAAGAGGTCGAGCAGCCACTCCTGGCTGATGTCCAGGTCGCTGTACCGGTCGCTGACCGTCTTGGTGTTGGAACTCACGGAGACGACGTCCACGTTCTCGAGTTCCCAGATCAGTTCGAGCATGGCCGAGCGGGTCTTGCGCTCGTGCCGCGCATTGGTGCTCGTGTCGACCACGTTGGGGTGGTCCAGCGACGTGTCCAACTCCCGGATCCAGGTATTGTTGGGCCCCTCGAACCGGTTCCAGCGAACCGAGGCGTAGGCCGACACCGCCTCTGTGACGGGACCGCCCACCGAGATTCGGTATCCCGCCTCCTCGGACGCCCCGACATCCGGATCGTTGTCGTTGCGCATGCCATTGACCCGCGGGCTGTTCGGATTGGTGAGGTAGCCGTCGTTGGACGCGGTGAATCCGAACGCACGCAACGCCCAGTCGTTGTCAAGCGGCTGGTTCAGGCTGCCCTCGAAATCGACGACCCCCTGGTCGCCCAGGATCGCCTTGACGCGCCCGAACCTGTCCTCCGGATCCGGTCGCGCACTGACGAACTTGACCGCGCCGCCGATGTTGCTGCCGCCGTAGAGCGTGCCCTGCGGCCCTTTCAGCACT
>JAPOYW010000694.1 GCA_026706425.1 Gammaproteobacteria bacterium | reverse complement strand
AGGGACCATGCAGATAGTCGGCGCACAGGCTGTTGCCGGCCAGGCAGGCAACGAGTCCAAGCGCCGCGGCAACCATCACCGTCGGCAGGGTCGCCAGCCCGTCCAGACCGTCGGTGAGGTTCACCGCGTTGCTCATGAAGACGATCATGAGATAGGTCAGAACGACGAAGCCCAGCCCCAGTGGAATCACGGCTTCCTTGAAGAACGGCACGATCAACGCGGTCTCCGCTGGCGTCTCGGCCGTCGTGAAGAGCACGACCGCGGCGATGAACCCGAACACGGATTGCCAGAGGTACTTTCTTCCGGCCGACAGTCCCCGCGAGCTCTTTTCGGTGATCTTGAGATAGTCGTCGAGCCACCCGATGCCGCCGAAGCACACGAGGACACCCAGTACGATCCACACGTAGCGGTTTGCGAGGTCACACCACAGCAGCGTCGCCGCGACGATCGACACCAGGATCAGCGCACCGCCCATGGTCGGCGTGCCGGCCTTCTCGAGATGCGTCTCGGGTCCAACGTCCCGGACCACCTGGCCGATCTGGTGGTGGGACAGCTTCCTGATCATCGTCGGGCCGACGAGCAGCGAGATCAGGAGCGCGGTCATCGTGCTGACCACGGTTCGGAACGTCAGGTACTGGAACACGCCGAACCCGCTGACGTAGTCAGCGAGATATTCGGTGAACCAAAGCATCATGGCCGGTCTCCCCTGGACGCCGAAGCCGCCAGGCCGCCCCAGCGAGGGTAACGACCGGAACTACCCGACGGCGCCGTCAGGCGATGGTGAAGCAGTTCGGCAACGGTTCCCGTATCGCTCCATGGCAAACGGCGGCCATCCACCTCCTGGTAGTCCTCGTGGCCCTTGCCCGCGATCAGCACGACATCGCATGCATCGGCACGATCCAGCGCCACGCCGATGGCTGCGCGACGGTCCGGGATTCGCAGCACCGCATCCGGATCGTCGAAACCCTTCATCACGTCGTCGAGAATCCGCTCCGGAAGTTCGCAACGCGGGTTGTCGGTGGTTGCCACGACGATGTCGGAGCCCGATTCCGCTGCCCGCGCCATCAACGGACGCTTGCCCCGGTCGCGGTCGCCGCCGCAACCGAAGACGGTGATCAGATGTCCGCTCCCCATGTGCGAACGGACTGCGCCCAGCACCGCGTTGAGGCCCTCCGGGGTGTGGGCGTAGTCCACGAATACCATCGGACGCGTTGCAACCGCCTGCATCCGGCCGGGGACACCCGGCAGTTCCTTCATTGCGTCGACCACCTCGCCCAAACGATCGCCGAGTGCGCAGCACGCCGCCAACACGCAGGCGGCGTTGTACACCGAGAATTCGCCGAAGAAGGCCGCCAGATCGAACGAACGCCGTCCCCACGGCGTGATCCAGGTGCCATGGATGCCGCTCCGGTCGAAGCTCAAGTTCGTCCAGCGCACGGCACCGGTCCGTCCGACGCCGACGACGTCCACCCGACCGGCCGCGTCCGCCGCTATCGCGCCGCCGGTCGGGTCGTCGACGTTGATCACCGCCACGCGCAGCCGACGTTCGAAGAGCCTGCGCTTGGCCGCCGCGTAGCGCGCCATCGTGCCGTGGTAGTCGAGGTGGTCGCGGCTCAAGTTCGTGAACACCCCGACATCGACATCCACCTCGTCCAGTCGACCCTGGTCCAACGCGTGCGAACTGGCTTCGAGGGCCACGCGGGAGACGCCGAGATCGGCGAGCTGTCTCAGCCGCGCCTGCAAGACCAACGGATCCTCGGTGGTCAGCGTCGCCGGCCCCAGGTCGGGCGGCATGCCCCACCCCAAGGTTCCGATGTAGCCCGGCGTCTCGCCGGTTCCCCGGATGCGGGCGATGTTGTACGCCACGGTCGTCTTTCCGTTGGTGCCCGTGACCGCGACGACCTCCACCGCAGCGCCCGGCCAGTCATAGAAGCGGGCGCCGAGCACGCCGAGGTTCCGCACGATGTCGGGCGCGACGACGTTCGGCACCGGCGAGTCCAACGGTCGCTGGGAGACCACGGCGACGGCACCGGCGGCGACGGCGTCCCCAACGAAGTCGTGGCCGTCGAAGGCGTTGCCGCGGCGCGCTACGTAGAGGTCGCCCCGCTGCACGCGACGCGAATCCGAGGCGATGCCCGAAACCTCCAGCACGGGCGCCGCCTTGTCGTCCAGCAAGCGACGTAGATCCATGGTACGTCTCACGTCCGACGCTCCGTCTCCGGGGCGCCGCCCGCAACCGCCAAGCTGCCGCCGTTGGGAGGAACGCCCAGTACCCGCAAGGCCCGCTCCACCACTGCGGCGAAGACCGGTGCGGCAACGGTCCCGCCGCCGATGCTGGCGCCCCGGGGCTCGTTGATGACCACGACGAGCACGACCCGGGGTTCGACGGCGGGCGCGAATCCCGCGAAGAAGGCGACATGGGCCCGCTCGTCGTAGGCGCCGAAATTCACTTTCCGCGCCGTGCCCGTCTTGCCGGCGGCCGTATAGCTCGCAGGTCGTGCCCGGGTCGCGGTACCCCCCGGCGCAAGGACGCCGCGCATCATCTCGGCTACCGCCTCGGCGTCTCGGCGGGCGAACACCGGTTGACTGCTGGCGCGGACGCGGACGTCGTTCTTGAGTATGGTCAGGTCCGTCCTGATGCCGTCGTTGGCGAGCATCAGGTAGGCCCGGGCGATTTGCATCGGGGTTACCATCACGCCGTATCCGTAGGCTAGGGTCGCCCGTCCGATGGGCTTGTCGAGATCGGCCGCGGACAACAGGCCGATCTCCTCCCCGGGCAGGTCGCAACCGGTGTAGTCGCCGAAACCCGCCCGTTGGAACGCGTCGAACACGGCACGTTCGGGCATGGCGAGCGCCATCTTCGAAATGGCGACCTGGCTCGACTTGGCAAGCGCCGTGGATACCGTGATCCGCCCGCGGTTGGAGGGATCCTCGATGGTCTTGCCCCCGATCCACAGATAGCCGGGATGCGTATCGATCTCGGTTTCCGGCGTGTAGGCGCCCGCTTCCAAGGCAGCCAGAACCGTCAGCGGCTTGACCGTGGACCCGGGTTCGTAGAGATCCGCGATCGCGCGATTGCGCACGCCGTGGACGCCGCGGCTGCGCCAGGCGTTGGGATTGAAGGAAGGCTGGTTCGCCAGCGCAAGCACCTCCCCGCTATCGGCATCGAGCATGACCAGCGAACCCGATGTCGCGCGATTGCGCTCCACGGCGGTCTTGAGTTCGCGGTAGGCGAGGTACTGCAGGCGCAGGTCGAGAGCGAGTTCGACATCGCGCCCGAACTCCGGCGCGCGCAAATAGTCCAGGTCCATGACGTAGTCCAGGTCCTTTATCGTGCCGCCGCTGCGATCCCGCAATACGCGTTTGGCGCCTGGTGCGCCTGCCAGGTAGTCGTCGAAGGCCAACTCGACCCCTTCCTGGCCCACATCGTCGATATTCGTACGACCGACGAGGTGGGCCGTGGTCTCCCCGGCAGGGTAGAAACGGTGGTATTCGCGCCCGATCCGTACGCCTTCGATCTGCGCCTCGGTCACGCGACGGACGACGTTCGGCGCCAACCGCCGAGCCAGGTACGCGAAACGCTTGGATCCGGAACGGTAGCGCTGCTCGACGATTTCGGGCGTCAGGTCCAGGACGTTCGCGAGCCGCTGCAGGTCGGACGGCGACAGCGCGGTCCGCTGGGGGTCCACCCAGGCGTAGCCCATGGGAGCGCTCACCGCCAACGGCTCGCCGTTGCGGTCGAAGATCATGCCGCGGTGAACGGGAATGGTGACCTCCCGGACCGAGCGCGCCTCGCCCTGCTCCTTCAGAAAATCCCGTTCGGTGACCGCGAGATAGCCTGTTCGACCGGAGAGGCAGACGAAGCCGACGAGGAACACCAGCACGACGGCACCATGGCGAACGGCGGGGGCATGTGGTGTCCGCAGTGAACGGCCCTTGTGCAAAGCGCCGCTCGGACCTGCGACGCGACGCGGTCCCTCGCGCGCCGAGTTCCGTTTGGCACGCCGGGGCAAACCCGTCTTCCCGGTGGATCCGCCGCGATGGGATCGGCCCGCACTCATCGTTCCACCCGCCGAACCTGTTCCGGGAACCGCATGTCGAGGTCGTCGGTGGCGACGCTCTCGAGGTTCAGGTAGCTGGCCAGGGTGGCCTGCTCGAGCAGCAGCAGACGATACTCGGCCAGCAGCCGGTCCTGGGCCTCCTGGTTCGTCGACAAGCGCTGAAAGAGGTCGCGCATTTCGCCGGACTGGCGCGCCGTCTCGATACCCGCGACGGCGATGCCTGCCCACGCCGCAATGCCGAGCAGCATCCAGAATCCGCCCCGCGCCGGTCGTTTCACGCGACTGCTCGGGAGGTTTGGGGCGCTACCGGGGGGCTGTCTGCAGCCGACCCCAGCTTTTCGACGACCTGCAGAAGCGCGCTGCGGGCCCGGGGATTTCTGCCGACCTCCGCCGCGGAGGGACGCCGACCCTTGCCGACCGTGTCGAGCCGGCGCGCGAGGGGTTCTGGATCGTGGCGAACCGGCAAACGTCGGGGCAGCCTGGGACCCTCGACCCACTGGCGGAACCGGCGCCGCACGAGTCGATGTTCAAGACCGTGGAAGGTGAGTACAGCCAGGCGGCCGCCGGCCCGAAGAGCGTCGAACCCCGCGTCGAGCCCGCGGTCGAGTTCGCCGAGTTCGTCGTTGATGTGGATGCGGACGGCCTGGAAGACGCGGGCACGGGCCGGCGTGGCCGACCCGCGACCCGGCACGGCTCGCGCTACAACTTCGGCAAGGTCCGTCGTGGTCTCGAGTGGTCGAGCGGCGACAATGGCCCGTGCGACCCGGCGAGCATGGCGTTCCTCACCGTAGCGACGGATCACGGTGGCGAGATCCTCGGTCTTCGCATCGTTCAGCCAAACCCCGGCGGTCAATGCATCGCGTCGGTCCATCCGCATGTCGAGAGGTCCGGGCACCGAAAAACCGAATCCCCGGCCGGGTTCGTCGAGCTGAGGCGAGGACATGCCCACGTCGAACATGACGCCGGATTGCGCCCCCGGCCCGCCATGGTCGTCCCCCGCGAGGTATTCTCCAAGCGAACCGAATCTGCCGCGCCGGGCTCGCACCCGGGCATCCGTCTCGGCCAGACGGCGGGCGCTGTCGTAGGCATCCGCATCACGGTCGATGGCCAGGAGCCGTGCACGCGGCGACAGTTCCGCAAGCAGTCGGCGCGCGTGACCGCCGCGCCCGAAGGTCGCGTCCACGTAGAGTCCGTCGCGGTCTACGGCAAGCGCTTCCACCACTTCCTCAAGCATCACCGGCGCGTGTGCCGCTTCGCCGTCTCGATCCATGGGCCCCGATCCCGAGCAGGGATCTCCATCTTCAAGCCTCCTATTTCCGCCCTCGCGTCCTCCAAGTGATCGGACAGATCGGGATTCACTCGGTCTCCCGATCAAACGGTCGTTACAGTCGAATGTCGGCTAGCTGAACGTCCGCCAGCTCTTTGAGACTCTCGAAGGCCTCGTTGCCCTGGCTCCTCCATTGCGGCATTTCGGCGTTCAAGACATCCTCGCTCCACAGTTCGAGCTTGTTCGGCTGGCCCATCACCATGACCGATCTGTCGATTTCCGCGTAGTCGCGCAGAATCGGGGGGATCAACAACCGACCGTTGTTGTCCAGCTCCACGTCGGTCGCGAAGCCCACGAGCATGCGCTGCAGTTGGCGCACGGCCGGGCGGAGGTTGGAAAGCTGCTCAAGTCGTCTCTCCACGACGTCCCATTCGCACTCGGGATACAGCAGCAGGCACTTCTCCTGACGGTCTATCGTGATCACCAGCTTGCCGGCGGAACTCGACCTCAACGCGTCGCGAAACCGCGCCGGTACGGCGAACCGACCCCGGTCGTCCAGGCTTGCCTTCGATATCCCTCGAAACATGGGGCCCCTCTCGGGCGGAGCATCGGCATTCGATCCAAGTGTGGGTGGTCGTCCCTGACCATGACCACGTCCATGTTCAACCTAACCCGAACTGCTCACAAATTCCCACAATTTCCCACACGTCCCCCCGAACTTACCCCCCGTTGACGGTTACGTCAACAACTTTTGACCATGGGTGTGCGATGGACGGGAGCAATGGGCCGCCCACGCCAAAGAGCGCCCTAGGGTCGGGTCCGCCGCGTAGCGCAGCGACGCGCCGCCGCGCGCCGTCAACCCTCGCCGAGTTCGGCGATCCCCTGCTCGACGCGCCGGGCCTTGTCCTCGTCCCACCACCAGGCGTCCACGAAGGGCACGCGGCTTAGGTCGTCGCGGCGCACTTCGCCGAACTTGTCCCAGTGCACCAGCCGAAACCCCGGCTGGGAGCCAAGGGGGACGGCGTAGAAGTTCCACAGGAACACGCGGTCGAACGCCCGGGTGGCGGCGTAGAGATCCTCCGCCGAATCCGCCGCGATGATCGACTCGATCAGGCTATCCAGCACCGGATTGCGGATGCGCGCCCAGTTCTGGCCGTAGTCCTGGTCGGCGGCCTCGCTACCGAACCAGTTGCGCAGGGCAAGCCCCGGCATGTGCCCGGGGTCCCAGCGACGGGAGTTGCCGTCGAACTTGCCCGTCCGGCTTCGGTAGAGCCACTGCGACACCTCGGGCGATCGACCGGTCGTCTTGATACCCACGCGGCTGAGATTGTCGACCAACGACAGGTTCTGGCGGACGGCATAGTAGGAGACGCCGATGAAGTTCAGGGCGAGCCGTTCACCGGTCTCGATGTTGCGCATCACCCCGTTCCGCATCTCCCAGCCGGCTTGCTTGAAGAGTTCCAGGGCGCGCTTGATGCGTTCGCGATTGAGGCCGTAGCCGCTGCTCGGCGGATGCTTGAACTCCTCCGTGAACACCCGGGCGGGCACCTGGTCGCGCCACGGCTCGAGAAGTTCGAGTTCCTTGTCGCTCGGCAGTCCGCTGTGCGCCATCGGCGAGTTCTGGAACAGGCTCACGCCTTTCAGGTAGAAGTTGTAGAACAGGACCCGGTTGGTCCAATCGAAGTCGTAGAGCAGCCACAGGGCCTCACGCACGCGGATGTCGTTCAAGGGAGGCTTCTCGGAGTTCCAGTAGATGGGCCACCAAAGCCCCTCCACCCGCGTCAGCTTGCGAAGGTCGCGCTTGAAGAGCCCGGCGCGAACCGCCGGAAAGTCGTATTGGGTCGCCCAGTTCTTCGAAACGCCCTCCTCGCGCACGTCGAATACGTTGCCCTTGTGCGCCTCCAGCATCACGCCGTCGTCCTTGAAATAGTCGAACTTGATGGTCTTGAAGTTGTAGCGCGCATTGGTCAGAGGGGGGCGCCGTCCCGTTGCGCGCCCGTGTAGTTCGAGGGCGGGGAGGCGCCCGGTCTCGACCTTTTTCAGACGGTACGGCCCGCTGCCAAGGGGCGGTTCGACCGTGGTCTTGGTGATGTCGCGTTCCTCCCAGTAGTGCTTCGGCAGGATGGCCTGCCCGCCGATGGCGAAAGGCAGCGCCGGGTTGACCTCCATCTCGGTGTTGCGAACGAAACAGATTTCGCGCTCGCCGAACGCGAATACCCGCTCCAGATCGGCCAGTGACGTGCGCAGCGCCACGGACCCGTGTTCGAGGAACATCTCGAAGCTGAACACGACGTCGTCGACGGTGATCGGCATGCCATCGTGCCACTTGGCGGTGTCGCGCAACTTGAACGCGATCCAGTCGAGATTCGGCCCCTTCGCAACGCCATCCGCCAAGCGTCCGTAGTTGCTGACCGGCTCGTCCGCCGCACCCTCCATGAGCTTGTCGTAGACGAGTCCGCCGCTCCGGTCGTAGCCAGCCGCCATCCTTCCCTTCTCTAGGATGTTGTTGTAGCTGTCGAAGGTGCCAAGCGACGGCAGGCGCATCGCGCCCGCCTTCGGAGCGTTCGGATTGGCCCAGTCGAAGTGCCTGAAGTCCTTGCCGTACTTGAGCGGCAGGAGATAGGAGATGCCGTGCTTGTAGTCGGGATCCTCGCAGGGAGGATCTTCCGCCCCCGCAGCAGGAGCCCAAGCCGGCACCGCCAAGCAAAGCAACCTGACGAGTCTCTTCCCCATGGGTCGAAAGCGTAACAGATCGGCGCGAAACGACGGATTGCGCTGATATGATCCATGGTTCCCATGGCGACGGACGAGCAAGCTGGCGTCAACGAACCCGGTCCCGATCCGCAAGGCGGCGACGATTCTTCTCCTGCGCCACGGCGACTCCGGCGTCGAAGTGTTCATGGTGCAGCGTCGCGGACGCGGCATCTTCCCCAACCTGCACGTGTTCCCCGGCGGCAAGGTGGATCCGGCGGACGACGGTCTGTCTCATCTGTGCGAAGGACTCGACGACGCCCATGCATCCGCGCAGCTGGGGGTGGCGGGCAACGGCCTGCGGTATTGGGTGACCGCCATCCGGGAATGCTTCGAGGAATGCGGGGTGCTCCTGGCGTACCGCGACCACCGCCGGTTCGAAGTCTCGGGAGACGATGAACGCGCCCGGTTCGACCGCCATCGCCATGCCCTCGCCGCAGGGGACGACAACCTGGCTGCGTTGGCGCGGCGCGAAGGACTGCGGCTCGCCACGGACAGGGTTCTCTATTTCAGCCACTGGATCACCCCGCCGACGGCACCGGCCCGGTTCGACACCCGGTTCTTCGTCGCCGCGATGCCCGACGGCCAACAGGCGGTTGGGCACAGCGGCGAGACGGTCGCCGGCACCTGGGTACGGCCGCGCGACGCGCTGGCGAACTTCGATGCCGGCCGGTGGCAGATGATCCACCCCACGTTGACCACGTTGCGCACCGTTGCGCACTTCGACACCGTCGAGGACCTCCTCGCCGCAGTAGCCGCGCGGCGACATCTGGGCGAGGTCACCGACACGCTGCACGAACAGGGAATGCAACACGTTGGCGACGCTTGAGGTACGCCGCGCAGCCAAGCACTTCGACGACGGACGCGGCAGGCGGCGTGTGCCGGCCCCGGTGGAGTTCACCTCGGCGTCCGGACGCACGACGGCGCTGTGGGGACCGAGCGGGTCGGGAAAGTCGACGCTGCTGAAGGTGATGGCGGGAATCCTGGTGCCGGACGAAGGCACCGTCGTCTTCCATGACGCCAACGGCGACACTCTGGACGTCTCCCGCGCTTCCGAGCGCCAACGCGTGCACTTTCGGCGGCGCCATCTCGGCTTCATCTTCCAGTTCTTCAACCTGGTGCCGACCCTGACCGTTGCCGAAAACGTCATGCTGCCTTTGGAGCTAAACCGCCTGGCCGGGCGGTCCGCCGCGTTGGCCCGTCTGGAGACGCTCGGCCTCGCGCATTGCGCGGACCGGTTTCCTCAAACGCTCTCCGGCGGCGAACAGCAGCGCGTCGCCATCGCCCGGGCGCTTGCCCACGAGCCCGCCGTCGTCCTTGCCGACGAGCCGACGGGCAATCTCGACGCCGACAATGCCGAGGCCGTCACCGAACTGCTCTGGCGGGAAACGGAACGCGCCCACTGCGCCCTGGTCGTCGCGACGCACAATCAACGCATCGCGGACCGGGCGGACGAGGTGATCACGCTAGAGCGATGACCGTTCTGCTTCTCAGGGGCCAACTGCGCTTTGCGATTCGCCACCCCGTCGGATTGGCTGCGTCCATCGTCGGCGTGACCGTGGCGGTTCTCGCCGTCGTCACGGTCCACCTCGTCGGCCATTCGATCCGCGACGACCTCGACGACTTCTCGATTGCCGGACACACCCACGTGGCGACCGGCAAAACCCGCGACGAATCGGACTATTTCGAGTTGCGCCGTCGCTGGCGCATTTCGGACCCGGCTCCCGAAGCGTCGGGGTCGCGCGACACCGTGCCCGAATGGGCACGATCCGTTGTCGCGATGTTCCCGGTGATCGAGGGGTACGTCGAGATCCAAGGTCGACCGCGACGCATCGTCGGTTTCGACCCCGTGGCCGCATCGGGTCTCGGCGGAGATCCGCCGGTCGCATCGGGGCCCGGAGCGGACTACGGACGCTTCATGATCGACGACGCGGTCATGGTGTCGGCGGCGACCGCACGGGACATCGACGCCGACGGCGGGTCGATCGCCGGGATTCCGGTGGTCGTCCTGGAAGCCGCCACGGAAGGGATTCTTGCGGATCTGCCCACCGCGCAGCGCCTGCTGGGTCGCGAGAACGAGATCGACGCGGTCTGGCTGCGGGTCGCCGACGCGCGGTCCCGCCTGCTCGGCTGGCTGGACCAACTGCTGCCGGGCATCGCCGCGAGCCTTCCGCGCTACGCCGACCCCGTGATCGACGGCTACGAGGTGACGGCCGCAGCCCGGTGGAACCCGTCGCGGCGTTTCGCGGACGCCATCCTGTTCAATCTCGGCATGCTGTCGCTGCTGTGTTTGCTGATGGCGGCGTTCATCGCCTTCCAGGCGAGCGCCTCCAGCGCCGCACGTCGACGCACCGAACACGATCGGCTGCTTGCGATCGGCGCATCCCGGTCGACCCTCAAGTGGGTATCCGGCGTTGAAGGTCTTGCCGTCGGGGTGATCGGGGCGGTCGCGGGATCGGCCCTGGGTTTCGTCGTCGCGGATGAACTGTTGCAGGCCGCGCTACCGCAACCGACGGCGCCAACTCCGAATACGGCCCTCGACGACGGTCCATCCCTCGCGCTAGACGGTTGGGTCGTCGGCAAGTCGCTTGCCTGCGGCGTTGTGGCATCCGCGTTCGGTCCGTTGGCCGACGGTCGTTCCGCGGCAAGCACGCGGTTCCGTCTGGGTTTCGCCGTGGTCGCCATCGCCGTCGCCGCGATCGGCCTCGCCGGCGGCACCTTGGGCGCTGCCTACGTCGCGCTCGCCGCCATCTGCGCGGTGCATGTCGTCACCATCGTGCCGCTCGCCGGAAACGCCGCCGGGCCGCTCGCGGCACTGGGACGGTCGTTGACGGCGCGCGCCAACCTGCGCGGGACGGCGGTGCAGAGCAGAGAGATCCGACTGGCCCTCGGCGCCCTTTCGGTGGCCGCCGCGGTTGCGATCGGAATGGGCCTCATGGTCGAAAGCCTGCGCCGGGACTTCACCGAAATGCTCGACGTGCGGCTTGTCCCCGGAGTCTATGTCCAGTCCGCATCCGATGTATCCGAGTCCGACCTCGATGCGCTACGCGAGATGGAAGGCGTCCGGGAAGCGCGCCGCTACGGGGACGTTCCCGCGCGGGTCGACCAGAGTCCCGTGGACATCCGAATCGCGGCATTGGACGCCAACGAGACCGCCCGGTACGGCCTCGCCGCGAGCCT
>JAPOYW010000582.1:9555-11259 GCA_026706425.1 Gammaproteobacteria bacterium | reverse complement strand
CCTAAACGGCCCGCGCGCAGATCATCGAGCTGTCGAGTCACGTCGTCAAATTTCCGTCGATCACTTTGCATGGCTCTTCGGTCTGCAGCCCATGGTGCAACCACGATCAGCCTCGCGATGGGGCCTGCTCCGCCGGCGCCGTCGTCAGCGGCCAGGAACACGTGCGCGTGATGTCCGCCGCCATTCGGTTGCCCGTCGTACCGATGTCCAGAGAAGAGTGTACCCACTCGACTTCCATCATCTCGCGCCAAGGCCATGAGGGCACGGCGTAGGTGGCCGACTAGCTGCGGTCCATCTTCGCACCGTACAGGTCGCGTGAGTTCGTAAACGACGGCATCGGGGCGAGTCACTACAGGTTCCATCAACCCGAGTCCACAGAATCTACCGTCACCGATCAGCAACGGTCCGGGAACCGCCTTGTTGAATCTGAGATGCACATGCCACAGCGCATGCTTAGAGAACCTCGAACCGTCGGCGAAGAGCTCGGCCCTGATGCCTCTCCTCTGGAACGGTTCGCGCTGAACACGGATGTCGGTCGGTTTGGCTCGGATGCCAGCGTGGCGAAGGGCTTGAACGACGGCGCCTGCGGCGCGGTGTTCCTCCCGGGTACGCTCGTCGGCGGACTTGCCGCCCCCAAGCGCCACGCTGCGACGTGAAGCGCTAGCGAGAGCGACGGGCGTGATTGTTTTGAACTCGCGCGCGTGTTTGGCGAACCGCTGCGCCATACGAGCGTCGTCGGTCGATACGAGCCTCGACTGCCTCGATTCGTTGGGCTGCGGTACGGACCCCGGCAAACCGGCAAACGCCCATCTCAGGTCATCCATGCGGATGGGACAGTCTGCGGGCACCTCGATCGTGACGCGCCGTAGGGATGGATCGGTGTGTTCGGTCCCGATGGACGGAACGGGTATCAGACGGATGCGCTGGGCGAGATCCCGTGGGCCGGCGCCCCGGCCGATGATCAGCTGCTCGAACAGTTCGGCTCGTTTCGGAAGGGCCTTCTCCAGGCGCGCCGCCGCCCCATTGCGCAACGCCGTGAGCAATGGCGCGGCCGAGGCGAGGGCATTGGGAGCGAAGTTGCCGTCCGACGTGCGCACCTCGAAATGAAGCCAACGAACGGGCGACCCGTACCCGGTGTGCGCGAAGGATGCCTTTGGTGGTTGCGTGAACAGCTGGCGCGATACGCGGCCCGAAACCATGGTGGCCAGGCGTTCCCGCTTGCGCTGGTATCTCTCCGCTAGGCTCGCGAACGTGCCGGGCCGAGGGACCGCCGTCATGCCTACGCCCCCCGGCGTTCGCAACACGCCCGGATGTGACGCTAGGGTGGCCTCTGCTTCGTCTTCATCGAGAACCCGGCCCGTCGCCCAAGCCATGTCGATGCCGCGTCCAAGCTGATAGAGACGCGTTGCGAGATTGCAGATGTGCTGCGCTTCCCGCGCGCCGGATTCGAAACGCCACGCGAACAGAACAGGGATAGCTGGATCGAAAAAGCACGGTCGCCACTGCTTCCCTACCCGAATCTCCCCGACCCGCGCAGGGTCGCCACGAACTGCGTCCAAGTCGTTGTTCGGCACGAACAGCCGAGTTGCTCGGCCCCGCCGAACCGCTGGTGCGGTGATCCGCGGCGGGTCTAGTCGTTCCAGCCACTCAAAGGCGCGTCGGTCTTCCGGCTGGATTGTGGCTCCACGTGCGGCGCCAGCAATG
>JAPOYW010000582.1:0-9521 GCA_026706425.1 Gammaproteobacteria bacterium | reverse complement strand
GGGGGAGAGGGTGGCCAGCCGCCTTGTGAGTCGAATCGGTCGCCTTGACCGTGGTAGCGGCCTTGATGAAACCGGACGGCGATCAGCAGTGACCGGCCCATCACTGCTCCCTGGTCTTGGCCTTCGTATCGGCCTTGGCGAGATTCTTCTCGAATGCCACACGCTGGCCACTGCCCACGCCAAATGCTTCGGCAGCGGCGCGTGCGTAATCTAACGCAGCCTTTTCGTCGAGACCGACGGACCCCCGCTTGCCGTTGCGCCCCACCACCTGCCACGTACCGGGATTCTCCGGGTCGACCGTTAGGAGGCACCCTGCGCGGAGGAATCCATCCAACGGTGCCGTGGCGGCCACGAGAGCCAGCGCGAGAATATAGCGCCGCAGGGCTTGTCCGTTTTCGCCATTCAGCCGTCGCAACGCGACCAGGTTGACGACGATGTCGCGACGAATCGGCCCCCGCGCGATCACGCCGCCATGGGTTTTCACCGCAGGGACATGGACGAATCCACGCTTGGCAAGCGGGCTCTTGGGATCGCCTTGCTGCTTTTCCTTGTCGGATTCGGAGAACACGTCGAGCTCCGCGTAGTCCACAGGCGGTTCGTACTGCGCCGAGCGGGTGAGCACATCAACATCTTCGGCGCGAATCGTGGATTGGACGATTCGCGGCAGCTTGGCTTGCGTATCGCGAGAGTCCCAGACGCCGAAAACCAACGACGTGGGCGCGAGCTTTGCCAGCGGAGCAACATCATCGCGGTCAAGGAATGCGCGGAAGGCATCGTGCGCCAGTTGTTTGAGCCCCGTGTGGCCGGTTTCGAGGATAGACACAGTCTTCTCGTTGCCGTACGCAATCTCGATCTGCGGGACGAGGTGCGAACGGGGATTCTCGGGCAGTCCCGGTCCCGCAGCCATGAACGCGGGTTCCATGCGATTTGCCTGGGAACCTACACTGTCGATGGTCGCGAGTTTGGTCCCATCGGACAGCTCGTCGATGTTGTATCCAATGTCCGCATAGGTCGGCGGGAACACAACCGAACCGGAACCTTCGACCGGCAGGAGAGGCTGGCGCAGATGCAATGCGACCGGGCCGTCCGGGTCGTCGGCGAAGGCGTCGATGTCACCTTTTGAAAGATCCGTGGTCATTCACTATTCCTCTTCGTTAACTTCGGTAATGCACCGTGCTTGGTCTTCCTGTCCCGGCCAGTCCAGATTCATGAGGAACCGGCGAAATGGCCGACCCGGGACTGGCGCGGACTCGCCTCCGAGCGCAATGCGGTGGAAAATGGGATCCAGCAACAGATCGCCCCGGCCCACGCCAAGTACGCCGTACCGGTACTTGAGCTTGGTCATCCGACTTGGACGAGCGTTCGTCACACCGATGGCCGCAAGGATCTCAACCAAGGGAAAGCCGACCATCTGAATACTCTTGCCGTGGCGGTTCGGGGAGAATCCGTCTTGGACGGGGATGTAGTCTCGCCGCCAATCGAAACGAAAGCTGCTGCTCTGAGGGCCGGACAACGCAAACGGATCCCTAGCGTACTGGCTGGTCTTTCCCCGCACGATCTCGAGAGCATTAGACACGATAGCCGCACCCGGGTACCCAGCTGCTCCCGCCCAGAACTTGACGTTGTCCCGTCTGGTGGCGTCACCCCAATAGTCGAGTGCGACCTCGTTGTCGTCGTCATCTCGAAGCACGACCGGAAGCGTGGCGGGGGAGTCTGGATCGGGAAACGGGAACGGACGCCCCGGTCGATCAACGGCTGGCACCGGGCCCCAGCTAGCCTTCCAGCGCTGGAGATTCGGCGACTGCGCCGGTGCACGGGTAACCACCTGGGCTTCTTCTAGGAACCGCAAGACACGTTGGACGGGTTCCAGGTCGTCCGCCGTCGCGATGTGGAACCTCGTCCGCCAACCCTCGGTCCAGTCGAATGACGCTGTGGGGTCAGCCAGCAGCATGTCGGCAACCTCAAGGATACCGAGGCAAGCGAACACTTGGCCCGGATTGAGCAGATCCACGGGGATGCTGGACTTAGCCACTGCGGCTTTCCTTGCGACGATTCGACCATGCTCTGGACGCACTCTGATCGGCCGCTCGAACGATAGCCTCTAGCCACGCCAATCCCCAGGGGCCGTACCGCTTCTGCAATCGCGCGAATCGCATCGCCGCATCGCCGGCCTTGGACTCAAGCAGCGAGGGCGGACCAAGCTCGCAGCCCGCCCAGGGGATCGTCGGTCGCGCGTTGCCGTGGTGTGCCGCGATCAGGTGGAGGATCAGATCGCGCGTATTGCTCGGAAGCTCCAACTCTCCCGCCTTCAGCAGGGATCCGAACTCGTGGCGGTAGCCTTCCAGCAGCCGGGGATTACCACCGCCAGTGGTCTTTGCATAGGGACGACCGTTCGGCGGTGCATTCATCGCGTTCTGCCAGCGTTCTGCCGCTTTCCCGTTGTCATGCAGGCGGGCGGCCGCAACCATCGCGACGGCTTCTTCACGAGGCAGTCCGAGACGTTGTGCCAATACGCCGGCGTAGTCGGCAACCTGATCCGCATGTTCGCGTAGGGATTGCGGCTCGGAAAGGATAGAGCGCGAGTCTTCGTCGGTAGCATCGTCGGGCCACTTGAAGACGGCGAAGCCGCTGCTCGGCGCACCTGCGGCATCCATACGCGTCTCGAAAGTACGGACGTGGCGCCAGTCGGCATGCCTGGGGGTGGCGAGACCTTCGTCATATTCGCCGCGATCGACTCTCTCGACAAGAAATCGGATGAGAGGGCGGGTACCGTCTCCTGACGGGTCTCTCTCACCGCTCCAGACATGGTCTGCGTCCGCTGCGGCTGCTGGGCTGTCGCATTTGTCGTCCAACATGCCGTCTCGTAGGCCACAGAGTCTGCAGTCGACGACGAGGGTTGCTCCCGGCATGCGGCGTTCACGCCATTCCCTCTTATCCCGGTCTCGTTGCCGCAGATCGTTTTTGTGCAAGCTCTTCGCGGGTGCCGCTAGGCGTCGGAGGTCGCGCAGCGACAGATGCCCGCGAAGATCGCCCGCGCGGTCGATGAGCATGATGACGACCTCGTCATCCTCCATCGCAAGATCGTCTCCCTCGACACGCTTTACGAACGCCAAGGTCCGCTTCAACATCCAGTCGAACACGCGGTTCGAATCGGCATCGAGCCTTTCGGTTGCATTTACCGGCGCCACTCGGAAGTAGTCCTCGACCATGGCGGGAGAAACTGTCGTTTCGCCGTCGGCGTGCACAGCAGGAAGGTACTTGCGCCAGACGACGCTGGTCTGCGGTTCATCGTCCTGCTCCCACCCGCGCAGCCATGGCGCGATCTCCGGTCGTCCTTCATGGTGCCTCAGCGATGTCATGGACCACGCGTCGAGCAACGGGCGGGTCAGTTCGGGATACAGCGGCGCCGGGGTGGTTGCGGCCCGCACGACATCTGGCCACTCCGCCCTCATTTCAATGATCGCGGCGGGACTTGCATCACGACGACCATCTACGCCATTCGGCAGCTGGAAGAGTGGGGCCAGCATTGTTTCGAAGTCCGGACTCCCCTGCGGATCCTTTGCCGTCTTGTCCTGGCGCTCTGGGCGAGGAGCAAGCACATCGATCATGGCTCGCCGATCCTTCCCGCCGCGCCGATTAACCCGCCCGAGCCGCTGTACCATGCGTTCACAAGCAACGAGGTCGCAGATCATGTGATCCGCGTTCAGGTCTACGCCTACCTCCCCGGCGGAGGTGGCGATCAGGAAGGTGGGCGTGATCGGGCGTTTGTCGGCAGCGCCGAGGAATCCGTGGGTGTCGAGCCAGGTCTCCAGGGTGGCCCGTTCCCAAACCCGGCGTTCGCCTACCAGAAGCTCCACGACATGCTTGCCGGGGAGTTGTCCGGCCTTGTTCCGTCTCCGGCACTCCCGGTCGATTAGTTCCTTGACCCGAACGGCATCCGTTCGCCGGTTGCAGTACACCAGCACTCGCGAGAAGGGTGCGTCGCATCCGACCTCGATGGCACGATCGGCGAGGGATTCGGGGAGACTCGTCCCGACGTTCAGTTCCGTCACCTTCAGCCGTTTGTGCGCCGTCAGGCGTTGTCGAACCGGCTCCTCGCGATCTTCGGGTTCCAGTCGGAACGCGGCGCCGGGCGACGCCTCCGGAACGTCGTCCCTACCGGTGGCGGAAAGGGACATCAGGCGGAAGCGTGGCATGACCCAATCGGTGTTCCCCAACGGACCGAGCTTGCCGTTGCCGCCTAGTTCGATTTGGCGCAACAGGGCTTCGAACGGCAGGCATAGATGGGCTTCATCTAGCAGAACCAGCGTATCGACGCCGAGAAGCCCGGCATGGTACGGGCGCATTCCCCTCGACACGCCGTAGCCCTCGAACAGGAGCCGAGAGCCGATCATGTCGACGGTCCCGACGACGATGGCGGGTTTCGAGGGATCCTCCAGCCAGTCCCGGTTGTCCGCAAATCCTCCGCGCAGGGTTGAGATGGGTAGACCCGCGTCCGCATCGAGCCCCAGTTTTGCTTCAAGCTCGCGGGGCATGTTCTCGCGCAGCCGCTGCGCGAACCGTGTTGCTTGGTCTACCACCGCCCGCCGGTCCACAACGTAGACGAGCCGTCGCGGCACGGGGGCGCCTTCGCCGAGGGCGATCAGCCACAGCGCCATCACCGATGTCTTCCCGAGGCCGGTCGGGATGTCCACAACGCGGGGTAGTTCGGCGTCGAGCAGACGCCGCAGGAGCCGTGTCTGCCAGCGAAACGGCGGGTACCGCTCGCCCTCCGGCGAAGTCAGTTCCTCGAATGTCGTGGACACGTAGTCAACCATCGTCATCCTGCTCCTGGATTACCACTATGCCTGCGGCTTTCAGGAAACCCGCGATGTCCCGTACGGTCGCGCGCCCCGTAACCGAACCCGGATGCGGTCGGTGGACGACCATTCGCTCGTCGCCCAACCTCAAGCCGACGCGCGATCCTTTCCGCTCCGTCACTTCCACGCCATGGAACTTCAGCGTGCTGATCAGGTCCTGCCATCTGATGTCCGCAGGCGTAGGGCTACGGTGGATCCGCGCCAGCGTCCTGTCGCGGCTGGGACTCATGACAGCGCGACCACGGCGGCTGCCACCCACGTCGCCAAATTTCGACCCATAGGCTCGCCGCACGGAGAATTCTGCGCGTGCTTCATGCTAGTCCAATGAGGCCGCGGCACGGAGCCGCGGAGTTCGACAAGCAAGTACGCCACCGGCGCAAAAAACGCAGCTTCAATTAGGCCCGCAGAGAGGTAGGCGACTTCAGTTCGCACGAACAGTTCTGTGTCTTTAGAGCCGGCGGCGAACGATCTTAATCCACGAATGGAGTCCGCTGCAAGGGGCTACGAGGCGTCTGACTGCTTGACCTGTGGCTGGACGCCACGCTCGGGACTGTCCGACGAGGTCGCGATGGCTTCTCGCAGGACCCCCATGATCCACGAGTTGATGCTCGTTCGCTCAACCTTGGCCGCAGTCGCCACAGCGGCATGGAGTTCGGAGCCGAGGCGGACGTTGAGCTTCCCGGAGAATGGTTTCTTCGGTTCGACGCCGTCTTCCTCGCACCACTTGAGATACGTATCGACAGAGCGTTCGAACTCTCGTCGGAGTTCACGCGTTTCCGTCGCCTCGAATGTCGCGATGGGATACGGACCGCTGTTCACGACCCTTCCGTGAAGGACATCCGCAGAGTCGTCGAACTCCACCGATGCGACATAGCCCTTGTATTCCATCTTGCAGCCCGCTCGTTTGATATCGCCGTGCCGAACGCGGTCGTCCAGATGCTTCACATAGCAACATAGTACCACTTCAAGTACCGCCAAATCCCCCCCGTGTTTCGTTCAACGGCGCCCCTCTGGGGAACCATCCGAAATCCGAAGGCGGCCGCGGATACGCGCCGTTGGCCATGACGCGAGCCGCAGGAGACCTCTGCCACGAGAACGGGGTCTTGGACCACAGCGCATAGAAGAACTCATCGAAGTCCGATGCGTGCAGCGTCCTCCGACTCGTAGCTGTGTCACCCAAGTCCGGTCACCTCGCCACAGTTACGCGGGTGCCGCTTCGGGTGGGCATCTGACAGCGGACATCACAGTGCCGTGGTGCCGAAAGCCCAAAAGGCCAGCGCGAGTAGCATCACTCCGGACCAAGACGGCACCATCGAAACCATGCAACACAACCCCAACAGGAGAGCAGCGTACACCGTGTTCTTGATCAGTTTCGTCGGTCGGGTAGCCATCGCACGCAAGCGTACGCCTCTCGTGTGTCAGATCCCGGAACATCCGCTATTGCGGCTCGTACTTGCGCGCTGCCCTTTTGAGCCGGTCGCGGAAGACTTCGATGAGAGACTCGGGTCCAAGGACTTCCACATCCGGCCCGTGCCGCAGGATCTCGCCGACCAGTTCCCGTTCGTCCGCGTAGGGCACCGTCAACTCGTATCGTGCGTCGGGCAGGAATCGACCCGTCTGGTCCGGGTGCCATGACTCGTCGGCGACCCATCGCGCCCGCTCCGCCGTGAAAACCAGGCGCGCCTTGTGCTTCGCCGGGCCGGCGAACAAGCCGTAGCCCGCCGTCAGCAAGGCATCGAGTTCCTCGTCGGCGACGTCGCGGGCGGTGCCATCGAGAGCCTTGATGTTCGACATGCGGTCGATCGAGAACGTGCGGAGGGCGTTTTTGCCTTCATCACAGGCGTCGAGATACCACTGGTCCCGGTAATAGACGAGGCGTTGCGGTGCAACGTGCCGGTGGGTCGTCTCACCTGCGACGCGGCCGGCGTAACGGAACGCGAGCCGGCGTCGTTCCACGACGGCGGACGCCACTGCCGTCAGGTTCGGGGTCGGCACCTGCCGCGCGTGAGAACGCAGGATGCGTATCCGGTGCGTCGGGAATGGCTCGCGGCCTTGGATGGCGTCATCCAGCAGCTGCCTGACTTTGTTGCGAAGTGGACCGAACTGCGTGTGAAGCACCCCGGGTTGAACGGTCTCCAGCAAGTCGTCCATCACCAGCAGAGCTTCCAGCTCGTCGGCACGGAACCAAAGCCCGGGCAACTCGAAACTCCCGGCCGAGCGATCATAGAAATACCCTCGCCCGGTCGCGTTGATGATAGGTGCTCCGAAGGTATCCCGCAGGCGAACGACCGTCCGATGTAGTGTTGAACGGGAACAATCGAGTTCGTCCATCAACTGCTGGGTGGAGACGGGACGCCGTCGCGCGGCGAGCGTCCGATGCAGTGCGTGTAGGCGTTCGTGACTGTCCACGGTGAATTCGACCCGCTGGGCGTTCTCGAAACCAAACGCTACTTTGGTTCGACGCCGTCCTCCTCGCACCACTTGAGATACGCATCGACGGAGCGTTCGAACTCGTGCCGGAGTTCGTGCGTTTCCGCAGCCTCGAACGTGGCGATGGGATACGGTTCGCTGTTCACGACCCGTCCGTGAAAGACATCCGCAGAGTCGTCGAATTCGATGAATGCAAAATAGCCCTTGTAGTCCATTGTCGTCTCATGCCCCCCAGACGGTCACCGAGCGACCGTCGTGCGACTGCTCGCGCCGGTAGAGCTTCTCCTCCCACGGTTTCGATTCGTGCCGATCGAAGATCACCAGGTGGCCCGATTCGCCCCGGCACCGGTCCATGTAGTCCAGCGTCTGTTCCAAGCCCTCGCGGATGGTGGTATCGAGGTCGCCGTGGAGGACCTTGCACTCCACCACGTAACGCCGGGCGGGCGTGCCGGGCTCGGCACCGCCTTTGAACCGGCCCGGCGGCCAGACGATCAGGAGGTCGGTGCGGCGACGGCCCAACGCGTACTCCCGTTCGATCCGACCGCCGCCGTTCACGATCCGCTGCAGGAACGCCTGCAGCAGCAGTTGCGGGCCCGCCTCCTTGTACTGGAAGCGCTCGATCCAGTGTTCCGAGTGCTCCCGGAAGAACCGCTGGAACGCAGTGAGCAGTCCATCCACGTCTAGGTCGCCGTCCGGTTTCACGTACCATTCGGTCTCCTGGAGAATCTCGTCCTCGCGGGCGTACATGAGCTCGCGCGGAATCACCTCGCGGTAGATCGGGTTGGCGATCCGACGCGTGCCACGCCGCGCCAGCAGGCCGAGATCCCGGACGTATTCCACGTCGTCCGGGCTCGCCTCGTCCGCCCCGCCCGTGCCGCCGCTCAGGACCGGCTCGACTACCCGCCGTACGCGCTCTTCGCGTAGCTTGTCCGCCAGTTGGTGCAGGTGGGTCTGGCGGCCGAGGATGAGCTCCTCCCGGGCGTCCATGACCGCCTCCGCGTCGATCATCCGCGATCGGTCCCGGTTGGCCTTGTTCTTGAAACATGCCTCGTAGGCCAGTGCATTGACCAGCCACGGCTGCCCTTGGGACTGGTTCCACACCGTGGCGAGCGCGGCATCGGTGAACCCCTGCCTGGTCTCGATCGTGTGCTGGCGGAGCAGCGCGCGCACGTCGGCCTCGGCGAGGTCGCCCAGCCGCAGTGACTCCGCCTTGATGTTGAAGGCGCTGCCGCCCGTGACGATCTCGCCCGCCGACTCGGAATGGATGCGGTAGTCGCGCACGTCGCGGATGCCGCACAGGATCACGCTCTGCGGGAACCCGGTCGGACGCATGTCGTACCCCGCGCGCAGTTGGCGCAGCACGGAGATCAGCGTGTCTCCTACCAGCGCGTCGATTTCGTCGATCAGGAGCACAAGCGGCTTTGGGTCGTTCCGCGACCACCGGCCTAGGGCCTGGCGCAGGGCCCCGTGAGGACCGGCCCGGTTCAGCGTGCGCTCCCATGTTTCGTCCAGAAAGCCATCGCCCAAGGTGACGAGCGCACGTTCGGAGATCTCCGCCAGAACGGTCTGGATCCCGGTGGCCACATCGCCCCGCGCCGTCTGTCCGGTTTCAACGTTGGCGTACACGCAGCGGTACTCGCTCCCTTCGTTCAGGAGGTCGCGCAGCGCCAGCAACGCGGAGGTCTTCCCGGTCTGCCGCGGGGCGTGCAGCACGAAGTAGCGCTCGTCCCGGATTAGGCGTAGCACTTCGTCGAGGTCGAAACGCTCGAGCGGGGGAATGCTGTAGTGCCGTGGGGGCACCACCGGCCCGGACGTGTTGAAGAAGCGCTCGGCCATCGGCGTGGTCTCGTCGGAGGGGCGCTGGAGTCACGCATCGTAGCGCATTATCGGCAAAGTGCTGCAGCGGTTGAGGATTGGCCGATGGCAGTTTCGGAACGAGACCGGAGCTACTTCCGCCGGATAGGCGAATGGAGGGCGAGCCTGCCGCCCCATTCGGATTTCCGCGATCGGCTGCTGAAGCTTGAGGCACGGCAGCCGGGTAGGCGCAACGCGAAACGCCGATGATCGACGAGAGCCTTGCGGCGCATCTACATGCGGCTTTTGGGCAAGGCGACGATTTGTCGTTAGTCGGCGCCCATGCCACGAACCTCTATCGCCACGATGCCGCGCTACCGTGGATACGGACATATTGGGTTTCGTTGGATCGGCGGACGATGCAGGAGGTTCGCGAGA